>NZ_JAIRBP010000058.1:0-10687 GCF_021151495.1 Halomonas sp. IOP_31
TCGCCTCCGGTTGCTCTCCACCCCGCCTCGCGGCGACGCAGTTACCTTCGACTACGGGGCCATGGCTTACCCCGACTCGGACTTCCACCGAGTTGTGTGCACGCCTTCACGGGCGCACTGGCAGGGAATTTATTCCCGATTCGCTTTGGCTGACTTATCGCGAATAAATTCGCTCCCACTATTTCTTGCCCTGGCCGAGTTCAGCCAGCAACCGGCGGATCCCCGCGCGCAGCCCCGCATCGGACGCTTCCCGCCCCGGGCGCCCGGGCGCCGCATCGGCACGCCGGGCATATTCGAGCGCCGCGGCGTCACGGCCCTGCTCGCGCAGGAAGTCGGCATAGAAATACAGCGTGTCGATGCCTTGCGGGCGAATCTCCACGGCTTTCTTGAGCAGCCGTTCGGCCTTTTCGGCATCGCCGAAGCTGACCGGCCAGCCCGGCACCCTGGCGTAGAGCGTACCCAGGGTGACATAGGCCGAGCCGTCATCGCCCCGGGGATCGAGCTCGATCGCCCTCTCCAGCGCCGCGCGCGCCTGCTTGGCCAGCCCCAGGGCACCCAGCCCGCCCTTGGCACGCGCCTGGGAGGCCAGGATGATGCCTTGCCAGGTCAGCACCCGGGCATCGTCGGCCTGACTCGTCGCCAGTCGATCGGCATCGCCGGCCAATTGCGCGAAGGCCTTTTCCTGCGCGTCTCCTTGCATCTGGTAGTTGATCTGCGCCCAGCGCTTGATCAGCGGATAGACCGGATCGGGCTGCGCCATGGCGAACCCCGCGACTCCCAGGCTCCCCAACAACATGGCGGCCAGCATGGCCGCTCCCAGCAGACGTTTACACAGCATCGTTCGACTCCTCGGCAGATCCGCCAGCGGCGGAGATACGAGCCGACCGGCTCGTGGTGCATCCTACTGCCAGCACCATAACGAACGTTTGTATGATTCTCCATGCAGTCTTCGTCGAATCCGTTACAGCTTGGCCTTCATCGCCGGGTTGCGTAGGCTGACCGGATTACCGCAACCGCCATGACGACCGATGCCATGAAAGGCCGCAACATGACGCGCTGGCGCGATCCCGCCAAGGACCCGCGCCAGGAAGCCAAGAGCAATCTGATCACCCCGGAGGGTCACGCCCGTCTCAGCGGCATCCTCGACCATCTGTCGCGGATGCGCCGCCCCGAGATCTCGGCCAAGGTCGGCGAAGCCGCCGCGCTGGGCGATCGCAGCGAGAGCGCCGACTACACCTACAACAAGAAGGAGCTCAACCGGGTCATCGCGCGCATCCGCTACCTGGGTAAACGACTCGACGAGCTGCAGGTGGTCGACCGCCTGCCGGCGGATACCGGACGCGTGTATTTCGGGGCGTTCGTGACCCTGGAAGACGAGGACGGCGACGAGCTGGCGATCCGCATCGTCGGCCACGACGAGACCGATACCGCCAAGCGCTGGATCAGCGTCGACGCGCCGCTGGCCCGCGCCCTGCTCGGCAAGGCACTCGACGACGAGGCCACCGTCGCCGCGCCGGGCGGCGAGACGCGCTACATCATCACCGCCATCGACTATCGCGATCCCGGCGCCAGCCGCTAGCCATCATCGGCGAATTGCCCGATACACGCGAAAGCGCCGGTCGTCAGCGAGAATCGAGAAGCGCCCGAAAGCCGCCTCGAGGCGATCGGGATAGGGCAGAAAGGCATTGGCCACCAGCAGCAGGCTGCCGCCGCGCTCGAGCCGCTCGGGGGCCTCGGCGATCAGCCGGGCCGCCGGGCCGTAGTCGATCGCCCGCTCCTGATGAAACGGCGGATTGCTGACGATCGCGGAAAAACGCCCATCATCGGCCAGCCCGTCGTAGACATCACTCTGAACCACCGTGCCCTGAAGCGCATTGGCGGCCAGCGCGCGTCGGGTCGCCTCCACGGCGAAGGCACTGACGTCGAGCGCGGTGACCGCGGCGCCGCGTTGCGCCAGGCTCGCGGCGATGACGCCGTCGCCGCAGCCGACATCGAGCACTCGCTCGCCGTGGCGGCCGAGTTCATGAGGCAGATGCTCGAGCAGCAGCCGGGTGCCGTCGTCGAGCTTGCCATGGCCGAACACGCCGGGGTGGCTGGCCAGCGTGAGCCCGGCCGCTTCGAAGCGTTGCCACAGCGCATCGGGATCCAGCGCGAGCGGCCCGACGCGCGTCTCGAACAGCGTGCAACGGCGCGCACTGTCGAGCTTGCGACAGCCCAGGCCCAGCGCTGCCAGCACCTTGAGCACCCGCTTGATGCCGCCCTGATTCTCGCCCACGATCTGCAGCGGGGTCCCCGCGGGCAACCCGCGACACAGCGCCAGCAGCCACCATTCGCCCAGCGCGTGGGCCTTGGGCCAGAACAGCACGGCACCCGGCGGGGTAGCGATTTCGGGCTCGAGCGAGTCATACGCGGTCAGGCCAACCGCCCGCCACTGCCGAACCAGTGTGAGATCGGCGCTCCACAACGGCCCCGGCGCCTGCGCCGTCAACCAGGGATCTGACGGCGGCGCGACCCACAGCCAGCCGCGGTAGTCGTTGAATTGACGACAGGCGTCGGCTTGGCGCTCGATCAATTGGCAGACCGGGGTCGTCGCGCTCATTTCCCATCTCCAGGGGGGGCGGGTTTGCGCAGGTGATAGAGCAGGTAGCGCCCCAGCCGCCAGTGCGGCTCGACGTCGCAATAGCGGCGTTCGAGTTCGAACAGCCGGGCCAGCGTCGCGGCGTCCGGCTCACGCTCGCGCAGGTAATCGTGAAAGACCCGGATGCCGGCGACGTGCTCGACGACCAGGCCCGCTTCGGCGAGCCAGCCGCTGATCTCGGCATGCGTCAACGGCGAGATCGGCGTCAAGCGCTGGCGCTGACCGGTGCCGGCGAGCCGATCGTCCAGCGCCTTCTGCAGGTTGCCCTTGACGACGTTGGAAAAGCGCAGCGCATCGCGATTGAAGACCATCAGCGAGAGCTGCCCGCCCGGCGCCAGCAGCCGGGAGAGCGTCGCCAGCGCCTGGCGCGGCTCGGCGAGCCATTCCAGCACCGCGTGACAGACGATCAACGGCCAGGGACCGGGCACGGCTTCGTCCAGCGCCTGCAGCGGCAACTGTCGGAATTCGATCGGCAGCCCGCCATGCGCGTCACGCGCCCGTTCGAGCATTTCGCCGGAGGGTTCGGCCAGCGTCACCGGATGGCCGCGCCGCGCCAGCCAGGCGCTCATCTGGCCCAGCCCGCCGCCGACATCCAGTGCCGGCTGGCCGCACAGCGTCAGGGTGCGCGGCAACAGCTCGTCGAGCAGCGCCAGGCGCAGCTCGCCGCGCGGCTTGCCATACAGGCTATCGGCGAACTTGTCGGTCAGGCCATCGAATATGCGGTCGCGCGCGCTCACCGTTTGCCTCTCGTCGGGGAAAGCCGCCAGTCTAGCCTCGCCATTCGCGCGGCTCTACCCGGCGTTTGAAATCATCCTCAAGTATTCGCAGCCACGGCCGATAACCCATCGATTGCCAGAGGATCGCCGGCTGCACAGGAGTACCCACCTTGGGCCCATTGCCTCCCCTGCTGGAACCCGTTGTCAAAGTGCTGGAACTGCCCGGCATCGCCATTTCGATCATCGATGGCGAGGCTGCCGGCTTCCCGGTGCTGTACGTCAATGCCGGCTTCGAGCAGCTCACCGGCCATTCCCGCCAGGAGGTACCCGTTCCGGCGTGCCGCGTTTTCGTGGCCTGCGACAACGAGACTGACATCGAGGCCTGGCTGAGCGAGGTGTTGACCAGCCGCACACCGACCCCCCATACGCTGGCGCTGTGTCGCCGCGACGGCAGCCAGTTCTGGAACGAACTGACCCTGTCGGTGACCGAGACTGCCGCCCGGCATCGCTACGTGATCGCCACCCACCGCGACGTCACCGATCAGCGCCGCCAGGGGCTCGCCAAGGCGGTCTTCGACAGCACCCATGACGGCATCATCATCACCGACGCCGAGCGGACGATCGTCGACACCAATCCGGCCTTCACCGTACTGACCGGCTACGAGCGCGCCGAGGTGATCGGCGAGAAGCCGCACATGCTGTCGTCCGGCAAGCACGACGCCACCTTCTATCAATCGCTGTTCGCCGCGGTGGACAAGCACGGCTTCTGGTCGGGCGATATCTGGAACACCCGCAAGGATGGCAGCCAGTTGATCGAGAATTCGACCATCTCGGCGGTGCGCAACGACGCCGGCGAGCTGATCAACTACGTCGGCGTGTTCCGCGACATCACCCAGCAGCGGCTCAACCAGGCGCGCCTCGAGCGCATGGCGATCTACGATCCGCTGACCGGGCTCTACAATCGCGAGCATTTCACCGTGATGCTCGAAAACCACCTGGCCGGCCTGCAATACGTCGAAAGCGGCCTGGCGGTGCTGTTCATGGATCTCGACGACTTCAAGCCGATCAACGACAGCTACGGCCATGCCGCCGGCGACGAGCTGCTGGTCGAGGTCAGCCGGCGGCTCAAGCGGCTGATGCGCAGCACCGACATCGTCGCGCGGTTCGGCGGCGACGAGTTCGTCATCGCGCTGGGCGGCATGGGCAACAGCGACAAGGCGTCCAAGGTCGGGCAAAAGATCATCGACGATCTGACCCAGCCATTACTGCTCGCCAACGGCAAGCAGGTCAACGTCTCGGTCTCGATCGGCCTGGCCTTCACCAGCGACTACCGGCAAAGCCCGCCGACCCTGATCGACAGTGCCGACCATGCCATGTACGAAGCCAAGCTCGGCGGCAAGAATCGCATCGCCAAGGCCCAGCGCTTCATCGAGTCGCGCAGCCAGGACGCCTTCCAGCGGATCCGCGAGGCCTTCGAGAACGGCGAGCTCGAACTCTACTACCAGCCGATCATCGACCTGGCGAGCAACCAGACGCACAGTTTCGAGGCGCTGGCACGCTGGCGCCACCCGCAGAAGGGGCTGCTCGGGCCGCAGCATTTCATCACCGTGATCATGCACTCCTCGCTGAGCCTGCCGTTCGGCCAGTGGCTGGTGCGCGAGGCCGGCCACATGGCCAAACGATTTCAGGATGCCGGTCACGCCACCCCGGTCAGCATCAACCTGTCGCAGGATCAGATCGAGACCGGCAGCTTTCTGCGTGCCATCGTCGAGACTCGCGATGCGCTCAAGCTGACGGTGCCTTACCTGACCATCGAGGTGCTGGAGTCGAGCCACTTCCACGACCTGGACCTGGCCTGCAGCCAGCTGCTCGAGGCGCGCTTGCTGGGAACCTCGATCGCCCTCGACGACTTCGGCGCCGGCATTTCCTCGATCACCTACGCCAATCACCTGCCGATCGATACGCTCAAGATCGATCGCAGCGCGATCAAGAATATCGACTCCCGCGAGGATCAGCGTCAGTTCGTCGGCGGCATCATCGACATGGCCCACGCCATGCAGCGCCAGGTACTGGCCGAGGGCGTGGAACGCGACCAGCAGCTGGAAAAGCTGCGCGAGCTGGGCTGCGATTTGGCACAGGGCTTCCTGTTCGGCGAGCCGATGCCGGTGACAGCATTGATCGAACGTTACCTCAGCGCGGACGCACGCCCCGCCTATCCGCTGAAAGCGGCTGCCGCCTCCGAGCGGCCCGCCTGAACGCGGCAACTCGCTCCATGCACAGAGGTTTATCTCGTGCGGTCAGGCGCTTATAATGCGCCACGTTCGGCGCACCTGACTACCGCCCAGCCAGGCCCCGCAAGCAACGCCCCTATAGCTCAGCTGGATAGAGCATCCCCCTCCTAAGGGGAAGGTCTCAGGTTCGAATCCTGATGGGGGCGCCAAGCCGCGCCGTTTCCCGCCTCCTCTCTCAAGCGCCGCGTGGCAGATCCAATTCAATCAGGGCTCGATTACCGTGACTGCGAATTCGTCTTTGCTGCAGTCGCCGCTGATGGCCAGCGTCATGTGCCCGTTGATTAAAAGGTTCATCGCATTTTGCCGGCAAATGCGGCACAGGTCATCGCGAACCAGTTCCCTCCCACCGGCGTCCCCATGCTCCAGTGGTCCATCCAGGCTGGTTTGCGTGGGAGAGCGTTTATTCCCAATAGCGGGGCCTTAACGTTTCACGCTGATCCGCGAAGAACCTAAAAAAGGAGATCGCGCTCATCAAGTTTGATGCCGGTCAATGCCTGTCGGCGCGCTACAGCCATACTCATGGTGGCAACCGGCCACGTTTCGGGCCGCCAACGGGAGTACCAGACCAATGAAAGCGCTTGTCTACGAAGGAGTGGGGCAACGAAGCTGGAAGGACAAGTCCCGTCCCGACATCGAAAAACCTACGGATGCCATCGTACGGCTGACCCATACCACCATCTGCGGAACCGACCTGCATATATTGAAAGGCGATGTCCCGGCGGTTGAAGCCGGCCGTACCCTGGGTCACGAGGGAATAGGCGTCATCGAGGAGGTGGGCGATAGCGTCAGCAGTCTCAAGCCGGGCGATCAGGTGCTTATCTCCTGCATCACCTCCTGTGGCCACTGCGACTATTGCAAGCAGGGCATGTACGCCCACTGCCGCGACGGCGGCTGGATCCTCGGCCACAAGATAGACGGCACCCAGGCCGAGTTCGTGCGCATCCCGCATGCCGACAACAGCCTTTACCGCTTGCCACCGGGGCTCGACCCGGCCGCCGCGCTGATGCTGAGCGATATCCTGCCCACCGGTCACGAGATCGGCGCGCTCAACGGCGAGGTCAAGCTCGGCGATACCATCGCCATCGTCGGTGCCGGCCCCATCGGCCTGGCCGCGCTGCTGACGTCGCGCTTCTATTCGCCGGCGCGCATCATCATGGTCGACCCCGACGAGAACCGGCTGGCCGTGGCCCGCCAGTTAGGGGCCACCGATACGGTCAGCGCCGACCCTGTAGATACGATCATGACGCTCACCGAGGGCGAAGGCGTCGATGTGGCCATGGAAGCGGTGGGCATTCCCGAGTCGTTCGATACCTGCCAGCGCATCCTGCGCCCTGGCGGAAAGCTCGCCAACATCGGCGTGCATGGCCGCAGCGTCGAGCTCCGCCTCGAGGAGCTGTGGATCAAGAACGTCACGGTCAGAACGGGACTGGTCAACACCAATACCATTGCTGTGCTGATGCGTTTTCTCGAAGCCGGCGGCATCGACGCGCAGAGCCTGATCACGCACCGCTTTGCCTTGAACGAGATCGAGCAGGCCTATGACGTGTTCTCGCGTGCCGCTTCGGAGAAGGCGATCAAGGTGTTATTGACCGCCTGATAGCGATTCGGCCTAACCCGGGCTGTTAGGCCGTTTGCATTTCCTTCGCCAATCCGCAAGGGCCTGAAGGGACCGCTACCCGCCCTGTTCTGGCGGCGAGATGAACGCATCGCGGTGAAAGGCAATGGCGTTATCGACTTCCTTGAGCCCGATCACCCCCGGCACCGGTGGCTCGAAACCCGCCAGGACCTTGAGCACGCTTCTGGCCCCTTGCGCCAGGGAAGTCAGGTTGTACCCGCCCTCCAGCACGAAGACCAGGTGGCCCTCGCAGTGACGCCGGGCCAGTTCCTGAAGGATGCCGGTCATGGCACCAAATCCTTCGTAGGAAACGCTGAGCGACAGATCGTTCCAGTGCGGATCGAATCCCGCCGAGACGAGAATCAGGTCGGGCTGGAACCAATCGGCGGCAGGCAAGAGGATGTCGTTGAAGGCCTTGATGTAAGCGGTGTCACCGGCGCCGGCTGGCATCGGCACGTTAACCGTCGCGCCCTCCCCCAGCCCGCCACCGATGTCTTCCAGATTGCCCGATCCCGGGAAGAAGGGAGCGGCCCGGTGAATGTCGAAAAACAGCACACTGGGATCGGCCCAGAATATCTCCTGGGTTCCATTGCCATGATGGGCATCCCAGTCGACGATCAATACCCGCGAGCAGCCGAGCGCGGCCCTGGCATGTGCAGCGGCTACCGCGACGTTGTTGAACAGACAGAAGCCCCGGGCGCGAACCGACTCGGCATGATGCCCGGGTGGGCGAATCAGGGCAAAAGCCGACTCCGCGCGTCCCGCCATGACCGCTTCCACGGCCGCCACGGCGGTACCGGCGGCCACTTCCGCCGCTTCGATACTGCCGGGCGAGACCGCGGTCGTATCGACATCGAGCCAGGCCTTCTTGCCACGCAGCTGATAAATGGATTCCAGATAGCCGGTCGTATGCACCCGGCTGAGCTGCTCGTGGGTGGCCTGGGCGCCCGACTCATAGCGCACGCCGGCGACCGGGTCATGCTCGAGCAGTTCAAGGATTGCGGTCAGCCGACCGGGATGTTCGGGATACTTCCAGGCCACTCCCAGCCCTTCCAGAATCTCCCGCAGGCGCTTGTCCATACGCTGGGAAAGAAAGGCCCCATGGCCGTCAGGCTGGTGCGCCAGTACCCGGTCGTCATAAAAAGCCAGAACACTATTCCTATCAGCCACGTTGCCCCCTCGGTCTGCAGCTTGCCGGGTAACTTCGCGTTCCACCGAAGCCACCGTTTGTACGCCTCAGGCGGCACGGCTCACAGTTGCAGTCATGATAGCCATTATCCAGCGCCCTTCGACATTTAGCCTGCAGTCGACAAATATCGCCAGCGACTATCCTGAGCAGACTTCCAGGCCGTTCTCGATAAGCGCAGAATTATTAATTATGGTCAAAGTCATGCTTGGCAACGCGCGTTAAAAAAACAGCGGTGGCTTGTTTACCTGAAGGGAGCGGCAGCTGGCCGGGCCGTGAACCATCGCCCTTTGGGCCGGGCCGTCCCGGCCCCTCTAGCATGGAGCGATTTCGTGGAATTCAAGGATTATTACCAGACGCTGGGTGTCGACAAGACCGCGACCATCCCCGACATCAAGAAGGCCTACCGCAAGCTGGCGCGCAAGTATCACCCCGACATCAGCAAGGAGCCCGACGCCGCGCTGCGCATGCAGGAAATCAACGAAGCCAAGGCGGTGCTGACGGATCCCGAAAAGAGAGCGGCCTACGACCAGCTTGGCGAACGCTACAGTACGGGGCAGGAGTTCCGCCCGCCCCCCGACTGGGACGCCGGTTTCGAATTCTCGGGCAGCGGCTTCGATGAAGCCGACCTGGGCGAGTTCAGCGATTTCTTCGCCAACCTGTTCGGCCACGCCGGGCGGGGCCGTGGAACCCGCAGCCAACGGGGTTACCAGATGCGTGGCGAGGATCGGCACGCCAGAATTTTCGTCGACCTGAACGATAGCTACCACGGCGCGACGCGAACCGTGACACTGCATGTACCACAGACCGATCCGCAGGGGCATGTCTCGCTGCAGCAGCACACTCTCAATGTGCGTATTCCCAAAGGCATCAAGGAAGGCCAGCATATCCGCCTCGCCGGTCAGGGACATCCCGGCGTCGGCGGCGGAGCACCGGGCGACCTTTACCTGGAAATCCACTTTACGCCGAACCCCGATTACCGGGTGGAAGGCAAGGATGTCTTCGCGACGCTTCGGGTTGCACCCTGGGAGGCGGCCCTCGGCATCGCCATCGATGTCCCCACACCGGCCGGCCAGGTCCACCTGAAGGTCCCCAAGGGCTCGCAGGGAGGGCGCAAGCTACGCCTGAAGGGGCGTGGCATTCCGGATTCAGAGCCCGGCGATCTGTATTTCGTCCTCGAAGTGGTACTCCCGCCGGCCAATACCGACAAGGCACGCCAGCTCTACGAGAACATGGCGCGTGACATGCCGTTCAATCCGCGTCAGACGAGGTGACCCATGGCCGAACACAACGCAATCAAAGGTGTGGTTCTCGACGAGGCCAGCCTGACACTGGAAGAGTTCGCGCACGCCTGCGCCGTCGAACGTCAATGGGTGGTGGAACGGGTCGAGAGCGGCATGCTCGGTGACGGCACGCGCTATGTCGCCCAGTGGCGCTTCAGCAGTCGCGACCTGACCCGGGCCCGGCGCCTGCGCCAGATGGAGGCCGACTTCGATGCCGTGCCGGAGCTGGCCGCCCTGGTGGCCGACCTGTTTGAAGAGGTGGATCGCCTGAGAGGTCGCCTCCGGGCCGCCGGATTGAAACCCGAGTGAGAGCCGGAACGGGCTGGCTAACGGAACATCCGCTGATCACAATGCAGACAGACGGGATTGCCAGTCACTCGCTAGCGGAAAACACATGAACAGCCGAACGAGCCTTACTCCCGGCGCGACTCTCTCATGAGCGTTGAAACATCGCCGTCATCACCTGCGCTTACCTGCTGGCGGCCTTCGTCAAAGGGGCGACCGGGCTGGGGTTCTCGACATCCGCGTTGCCGATCCTGACTCTCGGGCTGGGCCTCAAGTCCGCCATGCCGCTGGTCATCATCCCCTCGCTGATCAGCAACGCCCTCGTCATGGTTCAGGCCGGGCACTTTCGGGAAACCGCCCGGCGCTTCTGGCCGATGTTCGTCGCCACCGTCCCCGGCGTACTGCTCGGCCTGGCCGTGCTCGACCTCATCGACAGCCTAGTCGCCGGAGCCATTCTGGGGGTGGTGCTGATCGGCTATGGCACTTTTACGCTGTTTCGTCCGTCGCGACCCCTGTGTATCAACCTGAATCCATACACCGGCTCAGTGAGTTAAGCTCACTATCAGAGCCCGAGGTTCAGGAGCCCGTATCATGCCTAAACCGCCAACCGAGCTGCCCGACCATCAGGTCACGCCGAATCCCAAGCTCGAGAAGCGCACACGTCGTCAGTTCT
>NZ_JAIRBP010000059.1:0-9976 GCF_021151495.1 Halomonas sp. IOP_31
CGTCGACGTTGATGTCGCTGATGGTCATGTCACCGCATGGCGTAGTGGGCGGATGTGCGTACTATGCCAGAGAAATCAGGTGGTTGGCGACCCTAATTCAGAACCACCTGAATAGTTACGAGTCCAGTACGCTACATCGTTGCCCGAGAAATGAGTGGCAGTAAACGACCTCACTTCCACGTCATCCTGTTGCTCAATGGTCATGCTTATAAAACAGTAGGCACTATCGGCTATGAGGGCAGCAATCTGTTTGGGATCGTGGCCAAGGCTTGGGCCAGTGCTCTGCGTGTTAAACCTGAAGAGGCCGTAACCCGTGTCAAGGTGGGTAATCGTAACTCGAGGGTGGGCTATTACTACCTGACGCCTGAGGACGGCTACGCAAGTCTGCCCGATGCGTTTCGCCGCACGAGCTACCTCTGCAAACGCGACACCAAGGAGTTCGGCGATCACTACCGGGGGCTGTTGACCAGCGAGATCTGAAACAGTGTGGCCGGCGGTGGCCTAGCCACCGCCTCTCCGTTAAAGCGATGGTCAACGCAACGCGTGACCGATCACGCTCATATTTCCAAGAGGCGATGGCCACAGCCGTCATCATTGATCGAGCGAGTCCCTCCGATGAACGCCGTCAGCACGACATGCCGTAACTTTCGAAAAGGGAACTAAATATCGAAAAAAGGAACCAATTTAAGCAAAATAGCTCTTCCGCGGTGCCCTTTGTCAATCGGCCTGTGGCCGAATCAAACGACCAATCGCCGATTTCCCGGCCGCAGGTTTATACCCATGCCCCTGTTTCCGTTGACGACACGATCCCTTCGCAAGACGACCGCCAGCGAACGTCTACGTGCCTGGGATCTGGACTTACAGCCAGGGCAACCGCTCAAACGGTTCGCATCCCACTATCGCGATTGCTTGGCGCTGGAAAACCTGTCGCGACAGATTCAGGCATGGGTCGAGCTCGATGAGGCGGACTTCCATTCGATTTGTGCCTCACTCGATGACGCCGTATCACCCCGCGACAACCTGGCCAATCAACTTCGACGAGCGCTCAAGGTGCTAGGCAACTATCCCGATTCGATCCGGCTCACCGGGTATCCCGGTGCGCTCCGTGAATTCAATCAGCGTCAGGCTCATACAACGCCAGTAGCGTCAATGCATGCCCTTCGGGAGCACTGCCTGAGCGACACCTTCCTCCAAGCACAAGCCAATGCCCAGCGTCGAGAGCGCAAGGCGCACCGTAGCCGCGTCGAGTGGATCAACAATCTTTTCCAGGAATACGCTTGTTTACAGGTCGTGCACCTAGTGCTTGCCAGCACGCCCTTAGAGGACTTCAGTGAAGATGCCTACGACACGCTGCATTCGCGGTGTCAGGCGCTGCTAAAACGGCTGGGGCAGAAGAAAAATCCGATCTGCATCGGTACAGTGGGCTATCTATGGCGAATTTTTCATCACCCATGGCGCGGATTGCGGTTGAGCTTGGTGCTCTTACTCGACCCAGACTACTGCGACGAGAGCGCCGATGACATTGCCACCGCCGTCGCACGGCATTGGATCGAGCAAAGCCCCCGTAAACAGGGGATTGCCCTGACGCGATCGACTGAGTGCGAACGCCTGGCTCAAATGTCAGATAGCGAGCCAGCGGCGACATCAGCCTCTCAAGTAGGCAAGGTCCGCCACGACAACACACGAGAGGTGAGCCGATTGCAACGCCTGCTGGATTACTCGGCGACACTCGATTACCTTGGCGATTACGCCCCCTCGAGTGAGACAGACGAGACGCGTCACCGACCACGCAGCCAAGACCGCGGCAGTGGGCCGTGGCGCAGGTAGGTGGCGCCCCGTTCTTCTATGGCCGGCAGAAAAACGACTCGGCCGAACAAGGAACTCAGCGGCCCGTTCACGAGGCAAAACGGGCACGATTGGCGAGTCTAGGGGGCAGGGCACGGTGACCGTAGATCATTCACCGCCTTCTTGGATCGTGGCCACCAGGTCCTGATGTGCCCGTGAGATGTCGGCATCTTCGATGCAGGCGTCGATGAAATCGTCCAAAGCATCGCAGATTGCGACAGCCTCGGGGGAGTCGCCCAGTCGCCTGACCCAGCCGGCATACAGCGAACGCAAGCCGTCCAAGTCAGCCTGAGTCATCAGTACGAAGGCCAGGTGCTCGTAATTTTCCAGCTCGGCCAGGAGCGCGTCGCGAACCGGGGTGGAAATCGGGGTTTGGGGAGCGTGGGCGTCGGTCATGACAGTATTCTAGCGGTCAAGGGTCACCGTTTATACGCCAAGACATGGCCTCAGGCAAAATTGACACCCGCCCCCTTTGCAAAGCCTTCACCGAAGCGTATCAGCCGCTCTGTCGGCTTTTCAGCTGCGCGTCCAGGGCGTCCGCTAACGCCGCGTAGCCGTTCACCTTGCCCAGCAGCAGCGTCAGATACTCGTAGGCGAGCTCCTGCTCCAGGTCATGGCGGATAAGTGAGTGCAGGAAATAACGCAGCCACCTCATGTCGGCGCTTTGCGGCAGGCCATTCCAAGAGATAACAACCGTTTTCAGCTCCGGCATGACATCCCACTCCTTACAGATAAAACCACATGCCTCAGCCGTCTCCATGAAGTCGCACACGGGCGCTTTCTCAAGCCATCCAGCCTCCGAGAGGAAAGAGGCGTGAGCGTCGTCCCATAGCGCCTGCATCTCACGGCAGCGCTTGGCCATGAGCCTTACCTGAGCCTCCCGCAATGGGGTTCTATAGCTGATGGGGCTTTCTTGAATTTTCACGCGCTCTCCTTATCGGAGCTATTGCCAACTCAATGCTCGGCCTTGGGTAGTTCTTCGCTCAGCGCACGCGCATAGGCGGTACGCGCCGTCTGGTAGATCGCCAGTTGCTGCTGCAGCCGGGCGATTTCCTGATCGGTCACGCGAAGGTTGGTGACCTGGCTGCGCGCGTTCTCGGAAAGATCCGCCAAGTTGTAGTCGGTGCCGTCGATGGTCACGGTCTGGCTTGCTTGGGTATCGGTATCGGCCATTGGGTAAAACTCTCTATCTGCACGAAAAATGAACCACCAAGGGTACGGAATCAATCCCCGAAATCGAAGGTGAGATCGTCCTCATCGCCACCCAGCAGGCTGTCGATGTCCCGGCTGGCTGCTTGGTCGGCCTGCTTGGCATGGTGCTTCTCGTGGAACTTGGCGCGGTCGGTGAGCTGCGATAGCTGGCTCATCGAGAACAGCTGAGCGTAGGCCAACGCCAATGCACCGTGATTGCGTAGGTCGGCAAAGGCTTCAGCGGCCAGCTCGTTCATCGCCTTCTCGTTGATGCGGTAAAGCCCTTGCACGCTCAACGGCTCCTGCCCTTCCCCGCGTTCGAGCTTGAGCGGCCAGGGTTCGATCAGCCCGGTATCGCCCAGCCTTTGGCTGGCCGCCTGTGTAACCTGCCGGTTGTTGTCGCACTGGGTCAGGAAGTTCAGCGTCTGTTGGACCTTCTCGGTGAGGTTGCCGTCGTCATCGAACAGCGGCTGGGCGGAAGGGTCATCGGTCAGGCTGTCCTGCTCGATCGCCAGTACCTGCTGGTCGTTATCGGCCTTGGCCATGCGAAACGGATAGCCACGCAGCACTGACGGCACGTAGCTGGCCAGCCAGCGTCCGTCGGAGTGTAAATAGAGGTTGCGCTCGCCCCCCAGCCCGGTCAGGGCTACCGGCTGGTAACGCTGGTGAGCGCCTTCGCCCTGCTGGATGAAGCCCAGCGTGTAATGCGGCAACAACTTGGTGAGTTCGGCGATCAGGATCGGGATAACCTGATCCTGGGCGGCGAAGTTGTAGCCCTGACGGGGCCAGAAATTCGTTTCGGCGTGTTGGGTGCGGGACACCGCGATCCATTCCGGCATGCTGACTCTCTCGCGTGATGCATGAACCATCCATGGTAACAAAACCCCGGCTCCCGCCGGGTCTGGCACTTGCGCACTCAACGCTCTATCGGCACCGCCTCAGCCCGTCACGTAGCTTCCGCGCAGGTTATCCAGCCGTGTACGGCGGTTGGGCTGCTCGCCCTGGCCGTCGAGCACCACGATCTCGCTACCCGGCAGGCGCGGCTCGATGCGATTGCGCAGCCATTCGGCAATCGACCAGGTGCGATTGGCGGCATTCTGGTAGTCGTAGTCGTCCACCTGAACATCGACAGTCTCGCGCACCACCAGGCGAATGCCTTCCAGGTGCCAGACGGTCTCCTCAAATTCTTTGATGGTCATGCAATCCTCGTTAGCAATAAAAACCCCCAGCCGAGGCCGGGGGTTTAGGTACCTTAACCTATCCGAAGATAGGCATCCTTCTCAAAGAGAGGGATTAAGCAACGGCAATGGTACCGTCAGCCTGGCTCAGGTCATAAGAACCAACCAGCTTAACGGCAAAGTCGGTATCATCCAGCTGGCCTGTAGTACCTGCATCGTCGACAACATAGGTATTGTCTTCGAACTGGAAGAACTTGGCTGAAGTATCCGTATTGGAGGCAGCGATCGCGTTGACAAAGGCTTGATCAAGCGTGGAGCCGTCGGCAACTTCAAACTCGCTCAGAGTAGTGTCTGAACGGGCGCCAAGGTTCAGGTTGTCCGCCAGCGCCAGATCGTCTCCATCTTCGAGTTGGAAACCGGTGATGGTATCCATGTTCTCGTAGGTAGAGCCAGAAGCATCTACGCTATCGATACCGCCAGACAGAGTGACAGACTCAGCGACACTACCGTTCAGAGTGATGGTTGACGTATCGTTCTGGTCGTCAATCTCATCATCACCGTCCAGCAGAGCCAAGCCACTCAGATCGATGGAGGTGGCAGCGTTTACGTCGGCAGCAGCATTGTTGTTGTCAAAGATGACAGCACCATTACCGGTCACTACCAAGCTCTCAAAACCGAAGGCATCTCCACCAGTAGCAGCATCGACAGTTACCGCCGCTTGGTCATCCAGCTCCAGGTTAACGGTACCCGCAGCGCCTTCTGCATCGCTGTCGGCATGCTCAACGTTCAGGGTGCCGTCGTCACGAGCAATGAGTGAAGTCTCATCGGTAACGTTGGTTACAGTGCCACCAGCTTCGAAGCCGAAGGTGCTAACGGAATCGACTTTGGCAACATCGAGAGTCGCGCCAGTGTTGAAGTAGACCTCTTCAACATTCTCCACAGCGTTCAGCGCAAGGTAGCCCTGAGTATTCACGGTGCCCAACTCAACCTGCAGGGTATCGTTGCCTTCCCCGCCGTCAATTTCGTTATCAACGTCGAACGTGCTGCCCAGGATGATGTAGTCGTCACCAGAACCACCGGTCACGTCAACTCCTGTGTTGCCATCGACGTCGATCATCAGCTTGCCAGTGGAGTCGAACGCATCGACAGTCTCCAGGTTGCCCATGCCAGTAATGGCATTGCCACCCTTGGCGTCGACATCAGCATCGCCAGACAAGGCAAGATTCAGGGTGGTGATGGTGTTATCAGTGTCACCCAGATAGACATCACCGTCATCCATTTCGCCAGAGACGTTGACAGTCGTCAGCTCGGCGGCGCCTGCTGCTGCTGCTGCGTTAACCAGAACACTGTTGCTCGGGTTAGCCACGGCCAGGTTGAAAGTACCGCCGGCCACATTGGCAGTGGTAACTGCCTGCGCCGCCTTACCTGAGAAACCGAGAGTGGTGTCAGCAGCCACGTCAACCGTGGCAGCGTGGCTACCAGTCAGCCAAAGCTGTTCGAGTGCGTCACCGAAGTCACTGGTAGTGACGATTTCGCTATCGGCACCCAGGTTCAGGTTGACGCGCTCGACATCCTCGACGGTAACGCCGGTCGGCAGTTCGCCAGAATCAGTGATCAGATTCAAGGTGTCGAAACCAGCAGCACCATCGATTTGATCGCCAACATTCAGGGTCGCGGCACCAGTAGCAGCCTGGATAGCGCTGAAGCTGTCATCACCAGTAGTGCCAACGACGTTTTCACCGATATCTGCAGTGAGCATGCCAGTAGCACTCTTCAGCAATACACTGATTTCCTTAAACTTTTACCCTCCTCAAAGGCGCCTTTCTGACGCTTTCCATCACATTTCCACTTTCTGCCGAACCGCCCTGCCTTGCTGATGGAAACTATTCCCCTTTAAGCCATTGTTTTTATTTGAATATTACCCTTTCCACTTTTTCCATCACATTTCCACTTACCGATGGTCTCACCCTACGGCTATTTCTCCTTTAGGGAGCGCTTTTGGGTCTTGTAGGCCTGGGGCGTTTCCCCACTGAGCTTTTCGTGCAACGGCGTCTCCACCAGTTCGTCTTCCGGCTCATCCGGTAACGGTTCGCCCCGGTGGAGCGCTTCTATCTTTTCTATTCCGTATTGACGAATACGCACGGTCAGATCTTGGGTCATCGGGGTCCAGTCGAGCTTGATTCCCAACCAATAGGCTTTGTCCAGCAACTTGCCCAGCGTATCGGATCGCATGATCGAGCCAGGACGCTCGCCTCGCGTCACCACATTCTTGGAGACCCCGAGAATATCGGCTAAGCCTTGTTGTGTGATGTTCAGCGCCGCACGGGCAACCCGCATCGCCACAATATCCAGGTCTTTGCCCCTCATGTAGAGCCGAATGCCGTCCGCCTGACTGACCAGGTCCAATTCAATCTCTCGGTGGCGCATGGCGTGCTCTAGCCGTATCCAGGTATCGGCGCGCATCGCCATTTCCATTTTTTCGTTCCGAGCGATCACCGATTTGCTCACACCGATCTCATCGGCCAGCTCCTGTTGTGTCAGGAGGCAAGCGGCGCGCGCCATGCGCATGGCGGCGGACAATCGTACATTGTCGTACATGAAGGTTTGCCTCCGGTATCTTCTTGCTCTACTATGATTCTCATCAAACGGATTTGTTTCTTTTTATACTTAAAGGAAGCCCACTACAGAAGAGAGGTTTTGAATGCCAACGGTAACGCTTAACCAAGGATTTGTCGACTCTCAGGCCGTTTGTCGGCCGGATAAGGCGAGGGTCGATTTTTACGATAAAAAAGTGGTGGGGCTATCGCTCAAGGTGCTGGCGTCAGGCCACAAGGCGTTCTATATCCGCTACCGCGATAAACGCGACAAGCAGGTGGAGCGCAAGCTGGGCAGTACAGCCGTGATGAAGCTGAGCGACGCCCGCAAGGCGGCGAATGAGGTGCTGGCTCAGGTGGCAATGGGAGACGACCCCTTTGAGCAACGCCGCACGCTCAAGAACGTGCCGACCTTTGCCGCCTTCGTGTCAGCGCATTACATGCCGTATATCAAGGGCTATAAACGCAGCTGGGAGACGGATGAAACCCTGTTGCGTAATCATGTCCTGCCGAAGATCGGCAATCTGTACCTGGACGAGATCAAGCGTCAGCATCTGATTGAGGTATTCAGTCACCACCGTGAGTCTCATGAGCCTGCGTCGACCAACCGAGTGCTCATCCTGTGCCGCTATATCTTCAACCTGGCCATGAAGTGGGAGGTGGAGGGCATGACACGCAACCCGACAGCCGGTATCGAGCCCTACCCGATCAACAACCAGCGTGAACGCTACTTGAAGGATGACGAGGCACTGCGGTTATTCGAGGCCCTGGAAGCCTCACCTAATCCGCTGTTGCCTTATATCGTCGCCATGCTGCTATTGACCGGGGCACGACGTCGGGAAGTGTTGCATGCTCGGTGGCAGGATCTTGATCTGGCACAGCGCCTGTGGCGCATCGAGTTCAACAAGACGGGCAAGACGCGGCATGTGCCGCTGTCGCAGGGGGCGTTATCGCTATTGGCGACGTTGCCGCGCAAGGAAGACAACGACTACTTATTTCCTAACCCCAAGACGGGTAAGCCC
The DNA here is from genome assembly GCF_021151495.1 of Halomonas sp. IOP_31. Lineage (NCBI taxonomy): Bacteria > Pseudomonadati > Pseudomonadota > Gammaproteobacteria > Oceanospirillales > Halomonadaceae > Halomonas > Halomonas sp. IOP_31. The sequence goes on from NZ_JAIRBP010000059.1 coordinate 7,831, forward strand.
TTCGTGAGCATCTTTCATAGCTGGGACACGGCCCGGCAAAAGGCGGGGTTGAAGGACGTGCGCATTCACGACCTGCGCCATAGCTTTGCCAGCTATGTGATTAACCAGGGGCATTCGCTGTACGAGGTACAAAAGCTCTTGGGCCATACCCAGGTCAAGACCACCCAGCGCTATGCGCACCTATCGCATGATTCGCTGTTAAATGCGGCGGATTCGGCAATGGCGTCGGTGCCGTGGGATCGTGAAACGCGGGAAGCGAAAGCTAAGAAGGAAAAAGAAGAGAAGGATAACGCGCTACCCGGTGCAAAACCTAACCGCCCGGCTCGCCAGAGTGCGTTACCCCGCGATGCGCCACCCGGCAAGACAGTGTCACCGCCTCACAGCGGTGAGCCACCGGCCGGAGAACCATCAGCATAAAAAAATAGCACCCAACAGATACAACAAGGGCAGCCACCAGGGCTGCCCTTTTTTGTGCGTGAAGCGGGGGTTCGGGAGAACGCGGAGTCAACGCTTAAACAATTCCTCGGCGCTATCAGCAAACAGAATCTTGTCCATCCAGGACGTTAGCTGATCATGGTCAGCCTGCTCGACACGCGCCTCCACCCACTGTGGCATGTCACCAAACTTGAGCTTGATCAGAGAGCGTAGGTTATCACTGGCTTCCTCTCGACGGGCATCGTTCAGAAATGACACTTCATCCCTGAGCGCCCGCTCCCGCACAAACGCCAGCCGGCGGGTCTCTTCATCAGCGCTGAGCTCTCGGATGTGGCTCATCACTTTCACCTCATCAGTCTGACAGCAGCTCTTCCAATGTCTCGGCACGGAAGATGCGCTTACCCCAAGCCTCAAGCTGCTCAGCATCAGCCGCGTTGAGCTTATTCTGGGCCCAATCAGGGCACTCACCATACTTAGAAGCAATCTGCATTTTCAAAAACTTAGCTTCACCTTTCACTTCTCCTCTCGCTTCCCACTGTTCAGGCCACTTCTTGATCCGTTCTGCCAGCATGTCATGCACCTCGTGTAAGTCTTGTAAATCCGAAAATTCAGGCAGCTCCATCTCAGGCGCCCGGCTAGGCAACAGCACGCGGCGTATCCACACCACAAACGACCGCCTTAGACCCGTTTGCTCAGGCGCCTTCAGCCACTCAACCAACGTGCCGAGCACCTCCAGCATGTCTTGCTCGTCGCGGTTGTGCTCCAACCGAAAGAGCGCAGCCGCCACGTTTCGCATTTGATCCGACCACGCCGGGTCACTGACGATAGCCCCTTCGTCGAGAAGCAAATACGCCATGTCTGGCCGATAGCGCTCAAGCCCTCCTGGTACTCGTTCGACCAGATCCGCGACGTTTTGTGCCGCTGTCCAGCGTTTCTCCCCATTGTAGAGCACAATCGGCAAGATCGGCGGCAGTTTTCCGCTCGGCGTGAAGGCTTCCTGACGAATCAGATCCTGATACAACAGCCCCTGATACGTCATGATCCGCACGGCCATGTGCTTGTCTTCAGAAGACTGGAACTCCAATAGCAAATAGACGTAGAGCCAATCGTCACCCCAGCGCACTCGCCAAATAATATCATCCTCACGATCACGCAGATCCTCAGTGATGTAGGAGCCGCTCACCTTTTCCAGCGTCGAAAAATCAAGCTGCTCGACCCAGGCTTCCTTGACGAAGCCCGTCAGGAGGTCTCTGACCATTTCGGGGTGAGAGAACAATAATTTGTAGCTATGATCGTGGCGATTGTGGATTTTGCTGGCCATGCGCACTCCTATCTCAATGCCCGTATTTTACCACAGCCCGCGCTGGCAAACGCTTAACCGCACGCCCTCTCATCTTATCTATTCACTGCGTAAAGAAAAAAGAACGCCACGCGACAAGCACCGCCCCACGCTGCCGGTCAGGGCAAGCGTGAGGCAGGCAGTGTCAAAGGTACTTGGTGAAGGTAGCCTTACAGCCACCCCCGTTCAGCAAACGACGTGTAGCCTTCATGGCCCACCACCACGTGATCCAGCACCCGAATATCCACCAAGCCTAGCCTGAATATTGCACCATTGGCGCGAGTTCGGCCTGCTGAGTGATCAGGCCAGCTCTTCATGCTGGATTCAGCAAGAATCGGTCACGTTTTGATCAATTACCCAGCGTCGAGACAC
>NZ_JAIRBP010000005.1:0-135091 GCF_021151495.1 Halomonas sp. IOP_31
CTTGCCGCTCTTGCTCCCGTACCGGAGGTCGAGCTGCCCTCAGCTTCTATCGGCCTGCTGCGACAGACCAACGGCAGTGCTCTTTCATCACTGCACGTTTCCAAAGCGCCTCGTGGCGCACCACGTCCCAGCTCCAACAGGCATTGGGGCGTGTCACCCGGTGTCGTTGAGGATCGCCCTGGGGACGTGGGGCACGAGCGCGGCCACGCTGATGCTGCTCACCATGCGCCCGGAGGATGCGGTAGTAGCTCGACTCTGACGCCACGTAGCGGCCTTCGTCGTCCAGCAGCCGCGGCACGATCTGCCCGGGCGGCAGGCTGGCGAACTCAGGACGATGGCAGATCTCCAGCACCTGCTGACGTTCCTCAGGCGACAGGGCATGGCGCGGGACAGGTCGCACGGCCTGAGGCCGGCGATCCTGATCGCCCCGCACCCAACGGCGGTAGGTGTTGGTGCCGATGCCGAGCTCTGCACATGCGGCTTGCAGGCGGGCTCCCTCGGCACGCGCCTCATCGATCAGCTGTGCGGCGTCCTGGCGATCTGCGGTGCTGATCATTCGTCCTCGTCCCCCCAGATCGCTCGGGCCTTTTTTCTCAACGTCAGCAGCGCCGCGGTTTCCGCGAGGGCGGCCTCCTTGCGGCGGAGCTCACGTTTGAGCTCCTTGTTCTCCCGGCGGTCCGCCTTGCGGGCTTCACCCTGCTGCCTGGAGGCGGCATCACTCCGGTCGTTGGCGCCTTCGCAGCTCGCCCGCCAGCGCTGGATCTGCTCAGGATAAAGGCCACGCTGCCGGCAATACTCGGCACGCTCAGCCTCGCTGAGGGCCGCCGTTTCCAGTACGGCGTGGAACTTGTCCTGCGAGCTCCAGCCCTCGGAATCATCGCTTTGGTCTGGTAGCAAACGGCCTGCTTGCCGAGCCTTCTTGCGCCAGTGGTACAGCGTTGCCGCGGAGATACCTTCTTCCTGGGCCACTTCCGCCACCGTGCGGTTGTGCGGCGGGAGCAGCTTCTTGAGGATGGCTTCCCGGCGCTCGTCGGAGTACTTCATCGGAACCTCATCACGCCCCATATGGTTCAGAGTCTAACAGCCGCTGAAACTCCAACTAGCGTGACAGTGGGGGGTTGGTCAGTGCCATGCGCTCTTTGCGTCACAAGAAAAGACTGACTCAGAGAGAGTTTGCTGATCAGTTAGGCGTCAGCCCGCGAACCCTCCAGGATTGGGAGCAGGAGCGTAGGCTTCCATCTGGGCCGGCCAAGGCACTTCTTCAGCAGCGGCTCAAAGAGGTGTTCTGACGCCATGCATCGACCAAGGTCTTGGTCGCTGTTGACAGCCCAATTTGAGCGACAACCAGAGAAGCACGTCGTTATCTGGCCCTAATACGCGCTATGACTGCTATTCCATAGCAGAAATAGCAAAAATCAGGTTCTGATGACCAGAAAATAGAGCAGGGGCTTGCCATAAGATCTTCTCGATGTCAATGGTTTTGCATGATTTAACCCTGGCTTTTAGCAAGGCCCTCCAAGGATGTTGGCATGGGGTTCACTCTTGGCCAGGCACGGCGACTGGTAGCCCGTGCAAACACACAGCCATAAGGAGCCAGGAGATGCACAACCCGTTCAGACTCAAACGCCCCCTTCTGCCGGGGCCCGGGGAGTTCGATGCTTCAGTTATGGAAGGGTCGCTGTTTTGGGAAGCCACTCAAGAGCTGAGCCGCAATATACAGGTACCACCTGATATGGCTGGTCTCACTTTTCTTGGTGCTTTGGCTACCGCCTGTCAAGGCACACATGACGTGCGCATGCCCTATGGCAACCTGAAGCCACTTTCTCTGGCAATCAATATCATCGCACCACCTGGAGAGCGAAAGTCAGCACTATTAAACCGGGTGATGTCGCCTATTAATGATATGGAACGCCAGCAGAGAAGTGAATATGCGAAGAAGTTGGAGCTATACCAGGCCGAGCAAAGCCAGTGGCTTGCAGAGAAAAAAGCGTTAACAGAGCAAATCTATCGGAACAAAACGAAAGGATCTCGTACCGATAAGCAAAGTCTCGAACTTGAAGAACTATACGAAAGGAAGCCGGAGAGGCCAAAGGAAATGGCGATGGTCTATGAAGATGCAACACCCGAAGCTGTTTTCAAAGGTCTTCATGAGGATTTCTCCTCAGCTAGCGTCGTTACCGATGAAGGTCATACGGCCATGAAGAGTGCTTTGTTTAGAGAGTTGGGTAAACTGAACACGCTATGGAGTGGTGGTACCATTACGACTGCGCGTGCTACATCTGGTGGTGTGACTCTGGATAACGCACGGTTAAGCATAATGATGCTGGTGCAACCAGGGGTAATGCAATCTCACTTAGAGCAGCATGGTCAGCGTGAGCGAGAATCCGGTCTATGGGGACGGTTTCTCGTGTGTTGCCCGGCTTCCCTGCAGGGATCTCGATTTATGGATGCGCATCATCAGGTGAGTTGGGATGCTTGGGAAATGGCTCGACAACGTCTCGCAAGCTTGGTGCTGGAAAACTTAGTTTTGACTGAGAACGTTCCACATGAACGTCGTGTCCTCGAATTTTCAGCTGAGGCTCATGAGTGCTGGGTTAAGGTCCACAATGAAATTGAAGCTCAGCTCGCTTTTGGGGAGCGTTTTTTCTTAGTGCCTGATCATGCTAACAAGCTTGCGGAGAATATTGCCCGTGTCGCCGCACTTCTCCATCTTCTAGAGGAGGATGAGGAGGGGGGCGACGAGGAAGGCAAGATTGGAATTCGTTCTTTGCGGCAAGCGATAGAGCTCTGTAGCTGGTACTCAAACTACTTTCAGCAGATCTTTGTTCCACCTCCGCAAGAGGAGTTAGATGCTCAGTTGCTGAGCGAGTACTTGAATGAAGTCCGGCAGTACCGATACCAAGTCATTCGCTACAATGACGTTCGCCAGCGTGGCCCCAATCCAATTCGCAATAAAAAGCGATTACAGGCAGCTATAGAGGTGTTGATGTCGCATGGGGAAGTAGATCTCTTCATGCAAGGCAAAACCAAGTTTATTAACCTATATCCGCAGGTACAGCCGATTCCTAGTGCCAGAGGTTTTTGAGGGTTTTATTACAAAGCGCCGCTAGTAGCGGCGCTTTTTGCCGTATGGCGTCTTGGTTATTGGTCAAATGTTACGTTCATCTTAGTGATTTTGGCGAACTTGACTTTCTTGTTGGCGTTATCTTGAAAATCCTTAAGGACTTGCTCGTTTTTGAGGATGAGCTGGTGTATCTTGTCCATCAGCTTGTCTCGGTCAGTAGGCAGGGGAAAATCCTGCTCTTGAATCAACGGAATTAAGTCGTCGGCGATGGTTGTGGCAGTTTCTACCGGTTCAGGCCAGCCGTTGGGCGGGCGCTTCTTCAATTTGCTGCGTACTAAAGAGCGGAGCAGTGTCGACACTTCATCCTCTTTCGCTCGCTTGGCCTCATGGGCTTTTTTAGAGCGCTGGGAATAGTCCTTATCCCGGACTTGTGTGAGAATATGAAAAGCTGACCAGTATCGATTAGCCCACTCCAAAGCGGTAAGCATCTCGCGTCCTTTTTCTTTTATCTTCTCTTCCTTCACCCTTCCGCTGTCATTGGACTCTATTAAGTTGATGTCTCGTTCGTACAAGATGCTGACATAAACTGCTTGGCAGAGAGCAGCATCGTAATACTTATCAACTAGCTGGTCCAGAGTTTCTTGTTTCTGGCTTGCGCGAAGCTCTTCTTCCCAATCTTTTTTAGGATCTATCTGACCAGTCGCCATACGCTTGACCATATCTTGCATGTTCGCCATGAAGTCGAGATGATCCATGTTGGAATGGCTTCGGCGAATCTCGGTCAATAAATCCTTACTACGACGATAGATGGTGAGAATTAGATCGTCCATGAAGGAATTCCTCTTCTATGTTGCTTGAAATGCTTGGGCTTTATGATGGGAGTCACAATTGGAACAGTGAATCAAGCCGCATTTCAAAATTACCATGTAGAAGTGCTGTGTTTCCATGCTCGAAGGGTCTTTTGACAAGGGCGTTCCTATGACTGCGGCTATTCCGTAATCCATATTTTTAATAGAATGTCAAGATCTTTGCTTGATGGAGCCGCGATTTTTAGCAGCCGTGCAGAGAGAGCCTCGCCATCTTGGGATGATCTGATTGTCATCCAGCGAAGCCGCATGAAGCTGGGAAATCCAACCGGGTCACCTCCGCAGTAAGGAAAGCGCAATGGCACAGCAAGCAATCAACACCCAAACCAATAGGGCTATGGCATCGGGGTATGATGTGCAGAATAGGCCGAAAAAAGTATTGAGAATCAGTGAGTTGACACTTCGTACAGGGCTGTCGAGATCGACCATCTACAGCAAGCTGGACCCAGGGTCAGCAGCGTTCGACCCCACATTTCCGAAGCAGATCAAGCTGGGCAGCCGAGCCGTGGCATGGTTGGAGGACGAGGTTGATGCTTGGTTGTGTCAGCAAGCCGGCCAGCGGCATTGATGCCAGCGAAGCAATGCTTGTCCGCCAAGGTGGTATGGCTCGGCAGCGCGAGTGTTAGCTGCTACTATGCCACCTATCACTATTTGTTAGGTTGTGCCTGCTTGGGCACAGTCGCCGCCAAGGAGGCCCGCGGGTGCCCAACGCATCACACCAGTCGAGCTCGCTGACGTCGCTCTCCACGCCGCAGCGGGAGCGTCTCGCTCATATCGACTTCACCCTCATGTTCAAGGGTGAGGCGGGGCGCGGCGACCTGATGGAGCGCTTCGCCATCGCGCCGACGCAGGCCACCAAGGACTTCGCGCTCTATCACGAGTTGGCGCCGGCCAACATCGTTTACGATAAGTCCAAGCGGCTGCATGTGCGAGCTCGCTCCTTCACGCCGCTGTTCGACTACGACACCACCCGCACCCTGGCTACCCTCTGCCAGGGGCATGGTGATGGCTTCCTCGGCACGCTGCCGACCTCGGTGCGCTGCGAGATGGCCGATCAGCTCAATCAGCCGGATCTGGTCCTGGTAGCGGCGGTCAGCGAGGCCGTGCACAAGAGCTGTGCGCTCTCGATTCGCTATGTGTCGCTCTCTAGTGGTGAGACAGAACGCGAGATCGTGCCGCACACCCTGGTCGACAACGGCTTACGTTGGCACGTGCGGGCCTTCGATCGTCACTCCGGTGAGTTTCGCGACTTCGTGCTCACACGCCTTCTGAAAGTGTCTGTGTACGAGCAGAGTGCTGCTCAGGAACATGAGAGCCTCCTGCATGACCGCCAGTGGAATCGTTTCGTGGAATTGGAATTGGTGCCTCACCCCGGGATTCGTCATCCCCAGGCCATCGAGCGCGACTACGGCATGCAACAAGGCAAGCTGAGTGTGGAGCTGCGAGCCGCGTTGGCCGGCTACCTGCTGCGGCGTTGGAACGTCGACTGCTCGTCCGATCACTCGCTGCAAGGGGCGGAGTACCAGTTGGCCCTGGCCAATGCCCCGGCCCTGTACGGGGTTAAGAATCTTCAGCTGGCCCCTGGTTACGATCAGGCCGAGCCGGTATAACGCGCCTTCGTGCGGAGGGAACTGCATGCTGAAGCTGGAAGACATCAAGCAGGACGCTCAGGTCCGCGGTATCAGGCCCGATGAGGTGGTCCGAGTCGTGGCGGTGGTACCGGTGGGTACCGATGCGCTGACCGTCTACTTCAAGGACAGTCAGGGCGCCGTTCACGAACAGATGCTGTTCCGTGACAATGAGCCCAATCTCTCACTGGCCGAAGCCGGCCGCCCCTGGGCCTTCGATGCCCCCGGCGCCGACTTCAAGCTGGGCCTTGAAGCCTATCGCATCAGCCAGGCGGCCCTGTTTGATCCCATGATGGCGGTGCACACCTCCAACGTGGAGCCTCTGCCCCACCAAATATCTGCCGTCTACGAGGCCATGCTGCCCCGCCAGCCGTTGCGCTTCGTGCTGGCCGATGACCCCGGCGCCGGCAAGACCATCATGGCCGGCCTGCTGATCCGTGAGCTGCTGATGCGCGCCGACGCCAAGCGCATCCTGATCGTCTCCCCAGGCGGGCTCACCGACCAGTGGCAGGATGAGCTGCTGGAGAAGTTCGGCGTGCAGTTCGAGATCTTCAGTCGCGAGAAACAGGAGCAGTGCGCCTCCGGCAACTACTTCGACGAGCAGGATCAGCTGATCTGCCGCCTGGACCAGCTTTCCCGCAATGAGCAGCTCCAGGAGAAGCTGGCCAACACCGAGTGGGACCTGATCATCGTTGACGAGGCCCATAAGCTGTCGGCCAACTACTTCGGTAACAAGATCAACAAGACCAAGCGCTTCCAGCTCGGCGAGCTGCTCGGTTCGATCACCCGCCACTTTCTGCTGATGACCGCCACGCCCCACAACGGCAAGGAAGAGGATTTTCAGATCTGGTTGTCGCTGATCGACAGCGACCGCTTCTACGGCAAGTTCCGCGAAGGTGCGCACAAGGTCGACGTCTCCGACATGATGCGGCGCATGGTGAAGGAGGAGCTGCTCAAGTTCGACGGCACCCCGTTGTTCCCCGAACGTCGCGCCTACACCGCCAATTACGACCTCTCCGACGCCGAGGCCGAGCTCTACGAGCAGGTCACCGACTACGTGCGCAACGAGATGAACCGTGCCGATGCGCTCTCCGGTAAGCGCAAGGGCACCGTAGGTTTCGCGCTGACCCAGCTGCAGCGGCGATTGGCATCGAGCCCCGAGGCGATCTACCAATCGCTCAAGCGCCGTCGGCGCAAGCTGGAAGACAAGCTCAACGAGATGAAGCTCATGGCCCGCGGCCAGTCGGTCCGCGAAGGCAAAGTCGCTTCCACCTTGGGCACCTATGCCGTCCAGAAGCAGATCGATCTGCCTGACAACATGGATGAGTTGGACGAGGAGCTGAGCGCCGAGGAGTACGAACTCTTCGCCGAGCAAGTGGTAGACCAGGCCACTGCTGCCGAGACCGTCCCGGAGCTGGAGGCCGAGATCCTCATCCTCAAGGATCTGGAAGAGCAGGCCCTAACGCTGGTGGATTCCGGGAACGACCGTAAGTGGGAAGAGCTCTCGCACTTGCTGCAGGACAGCCCAGAGATGTACACCGCTGGCGGTAGCCGCCGCAAGCTGATCATCTTCACAGAGCACAAAGACACCCTGAACTACCTGGTCGACCGCATCCGCAGCCTGTTGGGCCGCCCCGAGGCGGTGATCACCATCTATGGCGGGACCAATCGCGATGACCGTCGCAAGGCCCAGGAGCAGTTCCGCAACGACCCGGACGTACTGGTCTTGATCGCGACCGACGCCGCCGGCGAGGGCGTCAACCTGCAGAACGCTAATCTGATGGTCAACTATGACCTGCCTTGGAACCCCAATCGCCTGGAGCAGCGCTTCGGGCGTATCCACCGTATCGGCCAGCGAGAGGTCTGCCACCTGTGGAACCTGGTGGCCAACGAGACCCGCGAAGGGGCTGTGTTCCAGAAGCTGTTCGATAAGTTGGAGGTGGAGAAGAGCGCCCTTGGCGGCAAGGTCTTCGACATCCTCGGCGAGGCCTTCGAGAATACCTCGCTCAAGGACCTGCTGGTGGAAGCCATCCGCTACGGCGAGTCCGACGAGGTGACATCGCGCCTGGACCAGGTCATCGAGGGGGCCCTGGATACCGAACACCTGCGCGAGATCATCCGCCGCAATGCCTTGGTGGAGCAGCATATGGGGCTGGAGGCGCTCTATGCGGTGAAGGACGAGATGGAGAAGGCTGAGGCACGCAAGCTGCAGCCTTATTTCATTCGCGCCTTCTTCACTGAGGCCTTCCAGACACTGCGCGGTGAGCTGCGCCCGCGTGAGCCGGGGCGCTATGAGGTGCGCCATGTGCCCGCGGCGATCCGTGAGCGCGACCGGGTGATCGGTGAAAGTCGCACCCCTGTGCTCAGGAAGTACGAACGGATCTGCTTCGAGAAGGAGCATGTGCGCCTGTCCGGTAAGCCTATGGCGGATTTGATCCACCCCATGCATCCGCTCATGCATGCCACCACCGACCTGGTGTTGCAGGCCCACCGCAGCAAGCTCAAGCAGGGGGCAGTGCTGGTTGACCCTAACGACGATAGCACCACGCCCAAGGTGCTGTTCATGGTCGATCACTCGGTGCGCGAGGTAGAGAGTCAGAGCAGCAGCTCGCCCTTGGTGGTGTCGCGGCGTCTGCAGTTCGTGGAGATCGACGAACAGGGCAGGGCGACCCATGCCGGCTGGGCGCCACACCTGGACATGCAGCCCATCGATGACCATGACTTGGGCCTGGTGCAAGACGTGCTCAAGGCGCCCTGGATCACCGGCGACCTGGAGGCCCTGGCGCTCAACCACGCCGTGCAGGCCCTCGTGCCCGAGCACTTCCGCGAGGTGAAGGGGCGCCGGGAGCGCCACGCCGACAAAGTGCTCAACGCCGTGAACGAGCGGCTGGTCAAGGAGATTAACTACTGGTCGGACCGCTACATCAAGCTCACCGACGACATGAAGGCCGGCAAGCAGCCGCGTATGCAGCCGGAGATGGCGCGCCGGCGGGTCGATGAGCTGACCGAGCGACTCAACCAGCGCCGCCGTGAGCTAGACGCCATGAAACAGGTGGTCTCCAGCACGCCGGTGGTGATCGGCGGTGCCCTGGTGATTCCCCAAGGCCTGTTGGCCGATCGCAAGGGCGAGACCCAGTTCAACGTCGATGCCCAGTCCCGTGCCCGTATCGAGCAGTTGGCTATGCAGGCAGTGATGGAGGCCGAGCAGGCCATGGGCCATCAAGTGTTCGATGTTTCCGATCAGAAGTGCGGCTGGGATGTGACCGCTCGTCCGCCGGCCAACCCGGACGGCTCGATCCTGCCCGACCGCCATATCGAGGTGAAGGGCCGAGCCAAGGGGCAGAGCACCATCACTGTTTCACGCAACGAGATCATCTACGGCCTTAATCAGGCCGACAAATTCTGGCTGGCCATCGTCATCGTCGATGGCGACAGCGTAGAAGGTCCGTACTACGTGCAGGAGCCTTTCACCAGCGAGCCTGACTTCGGCGTGGCCAGCATCAACTATGACTTGGGCGAGCTGCTTTCGAAAGCTGCCGACCCACAACAGACGCTATAGGGAACCGGATGACAGACATCAAATCTCCCAAGAAACTCATCGAAGTGGCGCTGCCACTGGATGATATCAATGCCGCTGCGGCTCGAGAGAAGTCGATCCGTCACGGCCACCCTAGCACCCTGCATCTGTGGTGGGCGCGGCGTCCCTTGGCGGCAGCACGGGCGGTGCTGTTTGCGCAGTTGGTCAACGATCCCGGCTATCAGCGCGAGCTAGGCTACGGCGTCAACAAGCAGGAAGCCGAGCGAAAGCGCGAGAAGCTGTTCGATATCATCCGCGACCTTGTGAAGTGGGAGAATACCAACAACGAGGAGGTGCTGAACCGGGCCCGAGAGGCGGTCTGGGAAAGTTGGCGAGAGACCTGCCATCTTAACCGTAATCACCCGCAGGCGGCGGAGCTTTTCGATCCTGAAAAGCTGCCGGCTTTTCATGATCCCTTTGCGGGCGGTGGTGCGATCCCGCTGGAGGCACAGCGACTGGGGCTGGAGAGCTACGCTTCGGATCTCAACCCCGTGGCGGTAATGATCAACAAAGCAATGATTGAGATCCCGCCGAAGTTCGCGGGCCAGTCGCCGGTGGGACCGATCCCCGAAGGGGATAAGCAGCAGAAGATGCATGAGGACTGGTCCGGAGCCAAGGGCCTGGCTGAAGATGTTCGCCGTTACGGCTACTGGATGCGTGATGAGGCCTTTAAGCGTATTGGGCATCTTTACCCTAAGGTCAAGATCACTCCGGAGATGGTCGCTGAGCGTTCGGATCTTAAACAGTATGAAGGTGAGAAGCTTACGGTAATAGCTTGGATTTGGGCGAGAACCGTTAAAAGTCCAAGCCCTGCTTATAGCCATGTTGATGTGCCTTTGATTTCGAACTATGTACTCTCATCAAAGAAAGGAAAGGAGGCCTGGGTAGATCCAGTAGTTAATGATGATGACTATCATTTTTCTGTTGGTATAGGTGGTCGAGAGGATATCTCTGAGCTTAAAAGAGGGAATAAGCTATCGCATGGGGCTAAGTTTTCATGCTTGATGTCCGGGAGCCTGATAGATGCTAAGTATATTAAGTCTGAGGGCCAGGCTGGTCGCATGGGATCTCGCTTGATAGCAGTTGTTGCAGAAGGGAATAGGGGAAGGGTATATCTATCTCCAAATAATGAGCTTGAGAAAATAGCGAAGTCGGAGCGCCCTACATGGTTGCCGGATGTTGAGTTTGCAAAAAACTCTAGGCATATGACGCCATGGGCTTATGGACTTTCAAATTTCTCGGACTTGTTTTCTGATCGTCAGGTTATCTCATTGAATGCATTTTGCGATTTGATACCAGAGCTTGTCGAAAAGGTTAAGTGTGACTACCAGAAAGCAGGTGGTGAGGAAAGCGAGTCCAGTTTGGTTTCTGGTGGTGTTGGGAGTAAAGCTTATGCTGAGGCAGTCTGTACATATCTATCATTTGCAATAGATAAAATGGCTGATTTGGGTAACAATCTTTGTGGTTGGGAGCCAATCGCTCAGTGTCCAAGACACGTTTTCGGTAGGCAGGCTTTACCCATGGTTTGGGACTATGCTGAAGCAAATCCATTCTCTACTAGTTCTGGTTCTTGGAAAGTTTTTGTTGATGGGATAAGTAAGTCTTTTTCAAAGTCTTTTGAAATATCAAAAAAAAGTGCTTTAGGGTTCGCTTCTCAAGCTGATGCTGGGACCCAGGAAATTAGCGGAGACAAGGTGGTTTCTACTGATCCGCCCTATTATGACAATGTTCCTTATGCTGATCTCGCTGACTTCTTCTATCTTTGGATGCGGCGATCTCTAAGAAAAATATGGCCCAAAGTTTTTTCAACTTTGGCTGTTCCAAAAGAAGAGGAGTTGGTAGCTGACTCTTTTCGTCACGGTGGGAATGAAAAGGCTGAGCTCTTCTTCATGACAGGGATGACTAAAGCCATAAAGAGGCTCGCTGAGCAGGCAAGTCCGGCTTTTCCTGTTACTATTTATTATGCTTTTAAGCAATCAAAGACACGTGAGGATGTGACCACAAGTGCTGGGTGGGTGAGCTTTCTTGAAGCAGTGATTAAGGCAGGTTTTTCCATCGACGGTACATGGCCTTTGAACACCGAAAATGCCAGCAGGATGAGAGGGCAAGGTGCCAACGCATTAGCATCTTCGGTAGTTCTTGTCTGCAGAAAGCGCGAAGTCACTGCTGAGTCCATTTCTCGCCGCGATTTCCAACGTAAGCTGCGTGAGGAAATGCCCGAAGCCCTGGAAACCATGATCGGTGGTGAAAGCGGCCAGGCGCCTATCGCGCCGGTGGACCTCGCCCAGGCGGCCATCGGACCTGGTATGGCCATTTACTCTAAGTATGAAGCGGTGCTGAATCAAGATGGCTCGCAGATGAGTGTCCACGATGCTCTGGTGCTGATCAACCGGGCGATTACCGATTTCCTGACGCCAGATTCCGGCAACTTCGATGCGGATACCCAGTTCTGTGCCAGCTGGTTCGACCAGTATGCCTGGAGCACCGGGCCCTTCGGTGAGGCCCAGGTGCTGGCCCAGGCCAAGGGCACTAACGTAGATGGTGTTAAGGAAGCCGGTGTAGTTGAGTCCGGCAGCGGCAAGGTGCGGCTGCTGAAGTGGGCCGAGTACGAATCTGACTGGGACCCAACCACCGACAAACGCACGCCGGTGTGGGAGGCCTGCCACCAGATGATCCGCCGGCTGCAGAATCATGGCGAGTCCGCGGCTGGCGAGCTGTTGGCCAAGATGCCGGAGAAAGGCGAGGCGATTCGTCAGTTGGCCTACCACCTCTACACGCTCTGTGAACGCAAGAAGTGGGCCGAGGAGGCACGCGCCTACAACGAGCTGATCGGCTCCTGGCATGCCATCGTGGCGGCGTCCCATGAGACCGGGCATACCGGTGAACAGGTAGGCTTGGAATTTTAGGAGGCAGCATGCTGAAGCGGTTGGAGCTCGATAACCTCACGCTTTTCCCCCACGCGCGGCTGGACTTCGCGCCGGGGCTGAATGTGATTGTTGGGGAGAACGGTACCGGTAAGTCGCATCTGCTCAAGGTGGCCTATAGCGCGATCGCCAACGCTCACGAGCAGGGCAATGAGCCCAGTGTGGTCGACCCGACGAAGTCGCTGCTGCAAAAGGGTATCGCCGACAAGCTTATCAAGGTGTTCCGGCCCGAGTCTCTAGGCCGGCTGGCCAGCCGTCGTCAGGGAACGCAGACCTGCAAGGTATCCGTCTCCTTTGAGCAGGAGGTGCTGGATACTGCTTTCAGCTTCAGCACCCGCTCTCAGACCGAGGTCAAAGTCGAAAACCTTCCCGGTGCCTGGCAGGAGAAGGCGCCGGTCTTTATGCCGACACGTGAGCTGCTGAGCCAATATCACTGGCTATTGCCGCTCTACGAAAGCCGCCATGTGGATATCGAAGAGCACCATATCGATCTCTGCAAACTGCTGGGCGCACCCGCCATCAAGGGGCCTCGTGAAAAGGCCGTGGCCGAGCTGTTGGCCCCGCTGGAAGAGGCCATGGGCGGCAAGGTGGTGCTGGACAAAAATGGGCGTTTTTACCTGCGCATTCCCGGCCAGGGCAATCTGGAGATGCCGCTGGTTGCTGAGGGACTGCGCAAGCTGGCGATGTTGGCTCGCCTGATCACCACCGGTTCGCTGCTCGACAAAGGCTACCTGTTCTGGGATGAGCCCGAAGCCAATCTCAATCCCAAGCTGATCAAGCTAGTGGCACAGGCAGCCGTAGCACTTAGCCAGCAGGGGATTCAGGTGGTGATCGCCACCCACAGCTACTTCCTGCTCAAGGAGCTAGATCTGCTGACTCGCCAGAAGGCAGTGGCGCAGCGCTACTTTGCCCTGGTGCGTGGCGAGGGCCAGGTGGAGCGCATCGAGGCAGCCGACCATCTCAGCGGACTGGAGCACTTGGTCAGTCTCGAGGAGGAGCTGGCCCAGTACGATAGGGAGATGGAGTTGACGGATGCCTGAAGTGAGGGAAGGGCAGCTTACCTTCCACTTTCCTGAGGGGTGGCAGCTGCTCAAGTACGACGACAGCACCTGGCACCGTCAGCGCATGAAGAGTCGGTCCAAGGGGGTGGACATCCTGGCCCACATGGGAGGTCCCACCCATTGGTGGGTCGAGGTGAAGGATTGCGAGGGCTATGAACCCGAAAACCGCCCGCGGCTGTCGGCGGCGGACCCCGCGGAAGTCAGCCAGGCCCGACAGTGGGTAGAGCAGCAGGGGTTGAAGCCTAAAGTCCAGGTGGTTCGCCGCAAGCCGTTTATCGTCGATGAGATCGAGGAGAAGCTGCGCGACACTCTGGCGGCAATTGCCGTGGCAGAGCGTGAGGCGGCTCCTGAGCTTGCCGGTTTTTCACCGTTACACGCACCGTTCCCGCGGCTGCGGATTGTGCTGCTGTTGACCTGGAACCAGCGTGATTTTAAACGCCTGGCTTCTCGACTGCAGACTCGACTGGAGCGAGCTCTGGCGCCCTATGGAGTCCAGGGCCTGGTGGTAAACGAACAAACGACCGGCAGTGCGGGACTCCACTGCCGTGTGACAAGGAGTCATGCTTCCAATGCCTAGCAAATCAATCAAGGCGATGGTCCAGGATATCAACAATCGGGATGCCGACGGTGGTGGGCTCTGGCTGCCCAATATCCAGCGAGAATTTGTGTGGGAAGAGGAGCAGATTGAGCGCCTTTTTGACTCGATTATGCGCCAATATCCGCTTTCTTCCATGCTGATTTGGAAAACACGCGATGAGATTAAGCATAGGGCGTTCATTCAAAATTACAACGACAACAAGGTGGACTTGAAGGGGCATTATCAGTATGACCATGCTCGACTAAAGCGTTTGGTGTTGGATGGTCAGCAGCGCTTGCAAAGCCTTTATTTGGGGCTTCGTGGCAGTATCGACGAGCATACGCTTCATTTTAATATTCTGAGTGGTGATGCTCATCCCACAGAAGATATTCGCTACCAGTTCGAGTTTAAAAGGCCAGGAGAAGCAGGTTGGCCTTGGATACCTATCGCTGAGCTGGTCTTCAATAACAGACTTCCAGAAGAAATTATTCCAAAGTTGCTTGAGAAGCACGATGTCGATCTGTCGTCTTCTGATAGGAGTCGTGTCACAATCAATATTAGCCGCGCTCGCCATGAGTTTAGCAATGAGTCTGGCTTGCTGTATCAAGAGCTTGATAACACCTATGAAGAGAATGGCCTGACGTTCGAGGATGTTGTAGAAGTCTTTATTCGAGCAAATTCAGGTGGTACGAAGCTAAGTAAATCAGACTTGATGTTTACTCTCCTTACGACTGAGTGGGGTGAAGCCGATGTCGAGTTTGAAGATTTTTTAGAAGATATTAATGATAATAGGTTTGACTTTCAGCGTGACTTTCTCATTAAGGTGAGTACTACGCTGCTTGGCTATGGTGCCAAATATGATGTTGAAAAACTCAGAGATGAGGCAGTTAGGAAAGATATAAGCGAGCATTGGGAGAAAATTGCTGAGGCATTGCGTTTCGTCAAGGATGAGGTGGTCAATAAAACCTATATCCGTGATGGAAAGGCAATGATTTCTTACAATGCGCTAATTCCTTTGGTATATGCCTATTATCGATATCCGGAAAGTTGGGGTAGGGCAGCCTTTCTCCCTAAGTATCTTGTGCGAGTTCTTCTTAGTGGCGCTTTTTCAGGACAGCCTGACGGGTTAATTGATCGTCTCATTCATGCTATTGATAAAGATGAAGGTTTTAAGTTAAAGAGCGTATTTTCCGTGATTCGGGATTATGGGCGCAACCTGAACGTTGGCGAAGAAAAGCTTCTTTACCGCTGTGGGTATGGTAGTGGTAATATCCATCTTCTGTTCAACCTGTGGTACGGTCGTGAATATAAGGCAACCAGTATAAAAAATTCCCCTCAGGTCGATCACATATTTGCCAGAAGCATATTGAAAAAACAGAAAGTTGTGAATGAAGAGACCGGTAGGAAGGTGCAGAAATATAGCAAGTGGGACATGGATCAGCTTGCTAACTGTATGCTACTTCCCGCCCACCAAAACGGCGTGGGCGACAAAGGCGCGAAAGCGCTGGATGAGTGGCTAAAAGACATGAGTGAAGATTTTCTTGAGCTTCACTGTATTCCCAAGAAGAAATCGCTTTGGAAGCCAGAAAATTTTGAAGCATTCATCGAGAGTCGCCAGGAACTGATTGTTGAGAAATTCCGGGAAATGGAACTGCTGGATGAAGACGAGGAGTACTCATAATGAGCCTGAAACCCTGGAAAGAGATCGCTCGCCCGCACAAGGATGTGCTGGAGGGTACCTTCAAGCAGGCGGAGTTCGCCGCTGACATCACCCAGGTGGCGACAGGTACGGCGCCGCAGGAGTATCAGGACGCCGAGCAGTTCTTCGCCCGCACTTATATCACCGAGGGGATGCGTCTGCTGCTGATCTCAGTGGCCCAACGGCTCGCCGGGAAGGGCGGCGACCCAGTGATTCAACTTCAGACGGCTTTCGGTGGCGGCAAGACCCACACCATGCTGGCGGTCTACCACCTGGCAGCGCGCCAAGCCTCCACCGATAAGCTGATGGGGGTTCCACCGATCCTGGACGAGGCCGGCATCCATGAGCTTCCTCATGCTCGCGTGGCCGTGATCGATGGTATCAAGCTCTCGCCTAGCCAGGCGTCCCAGTACGGCCCGCAGAGGGTCAACACCCTATGGGGCGAGCTCGCTTGGCAGCTGCTAGGCGATGATGGGTATGCCATGGTGGCTGAGAGCGACAGCTCCGGGACCTCGCCTGGCAAGGAGGTACTCAAGCAGCTGCTCGAGCAGGCCTCTCCCTGCGTCATACTGATCGACGAGCTGGTGGCCTTCATCCGGCAGTTAGAGTTAGGCAAGTCGTACCCCGCCGGGACCTATGACAGCAACATCAGCTTTATTCAGGCGCTGACTGAGGCACTCAAGGCGGTCCCTCACGCCATTCTGCTCGCCTCTTTGCCTGAATCAGAGCTGGAAGTGGGCGGCACGATGGGCCAGCAGACGCTCAATGCCCTGGAAAAGTACTTCGCTCGCGTGGAGTCGGTTTGGAAGCCGGTGGGAGCCGAGGAAGCCTTCGAGATCGTCCGTCGACGTCTCTTCGACCATCCCGGCGAGCGCGCTGAGGTAGAAGGCATCAGTCGTCAGTTCTCGGACTTCTATCGGCAACATGCCAAGACGTTTCCTGTCGAGACCCAGTCCAACGAATACTTCGAGCGCCTGTGCCGCTCCTATCCGATTCATCCCGAAGTGTTCGATCGACTCTACGAAGACTGGTCGACCCTAGACAAGTTCCAGCGCACCCGGGGCGTGCTGCAGTACATGGCCATCGTCATCCATCGACTGTGGGTCTCGGAGAACCGTGATGCCATGATCATGCCGGGCTCCCTGCCGCTGGAAGATGGGAATGTGCGCAACAAAAGCATCCACTATCTGCCCCAGGGCTGGGAGCCGGTGATCGAGCGCGAGGTGGATGGCCCTCGCTCGGCAACGCTGGATTTGGATAGCCACGTCACCCTGTTCGGCGGGGTGCAGGCTGCTCGACGTGCAGCTCGTACCATTTTCCTGGGTAGTGCTCCCTCCAGCAGTAACCAGACGGCCCGGGGCATCAAGCAGGAGCGCATCCTTCTGGGGGCCGTGCAGCCTGGTCAGTCAACCGGCATCTTCGAGGACGTGCTCAAGCGCCTGCGTGACCGGCTGCATTATCTGTACTCTGAGCAGGACCGCTATTGGTTCGACACCAAGCCCAACTTGCGTCGGGAGATGGAGAGCCGAAAGCAGAACATCAGTGATCGGGATGCGCTGATCCCGATGATCAAGGAGCGCACCAACCGGCTGATGGGTCGAGGTCACCACTTTGCCGGCATCCATGTATTCACCCCCTCCGGGGACGTGCCGGATGAATACGGCTCCGGGCCGCGCCTGGTAGTGCTGCCGACGGCTGCCGCCTTCAGCCGTACCGAGACCAATCAGGCCTACAAAGCGGCTGAGGAGATCTTGCGCAACCGTGGTGATCAGCCGCGACAGAAGCAAAATCGGCTCATTTTCCTGGCCGCTGACTTCGACGTCGTGAGCCGCCTGAAAGATCAGGGGCGTACCTTCCTCGCTTGGAGATCCATCGTCGAGGATATCGAGAACGGTACCCTAAACCAGGACCTGACCCATCTGCGCCAGGCCAAGCAGAGCCGTGATACTGCGGAGACGTCGCTCTCCCAGCTGATCCGCGAGACCTACAAGTGGCTTATGGCGCCTGTGGAAGAGTTCGTGCGCGGCAAGCCGAAGCTGGAGTGGGAGGTCGTGCAGATCTCCACCACCACCACCAACCTAGTGGAGACCATCGAAACGAAGCTTCGTGAGGAGGAATGGCTGATCTACGAATGGTCGCCGATCTTCCTCCGCAACGTTCTCAACCAGTGGTATTTCAAGGCTGGCGTGACCGAGGTCAGTGCTCTCAAGGTCTGGCAAGACAGCTGCCACTACCTTTATCTGCCCCGCCTGGTGAACGATCAGGTGTTCAAGAACGCTATGAACCAGGGCATCGCCTCGGAAGACTTCTTCGGCTACGCCTCCGGTAAGGAGGGGGACAAGTACCTCGGCTTCACCTTCGGCCACGGCAGCGTGGCGAATATTGACACAGAGGCCTTGCTTATCGAACGGGAAGAGGCCAAGACCTATCGCGACAAGCTGGAGGCAGAGGCCGCCCAGCGCGCCCGGGAACAAGCTGAGGGTCAGGGCGAGCAACCGCCAGTGTCTGGAGCAGGGTCAGAAGGTGTTGGCGAAGGCGTGCCCAGTGGCTCCTCCGTCCCCATGGGGGGCGGCCAGGGCAGTAATGGCATCGTGTCGGAATCTTCGGCGCCTAGTGCCGCTAAGACGCACTTCTACGGTGCCGTCGATCTGGATCCGGTTAAGGCCAAGATGGATTTTGCCACCTTGGTTGACGAGATCGTCGAGCAGTTCACCCTGCGCGCCGGGGTCGAGGTCAAGATTTCCGTAGAGGTCGAAGCCAAAAGCACCGACGGCTTCGACGAGGGCTTGCAGAGAACGATCAAGGAAAACTGCAATGTATTGAAGTTCAGCAGCTCGGAGTTCGAGGGTGAGTAACTTCGAAAGGCGCAGAAGGATGATCCCGATGGCAAGTACGTATAATTTGCCCATCGGGTAGTGAAGAGAAGGCTAGCGAGGCTGGTTGGCTTGCCTCGTTGAGCGTCATGAACATGAGCTGTTGAGTCAGGTGGAGGTCGCATGAGCTCCTCGAGCACCGGTATCGATTCGGAAAATATCAAACGAGACACCAAAAGCCTGGCTGGCTTACTGGGGTTTGCCCACGAGGTGCTGACGGCACGCTCCAAGGTTCAGATGGAGATGGCATCCGGGCTCGGCGTGTTCCGTGAAAGTGATTTCGCGGGGCTGCCTGGGGTTCACCTGAACGAGGAGGATGGCGCTTGGCTCAGGCTTGAGCGTCAGAGGGAAACACGTCCGCCAGCCCCGGAGGAGCATGTGGCGGCCTTTGTGGCTGACATCGGTGACGATCCTGATAAGCGGCCTGAGCTGCAGCCGGCGGTTTCCATTGAGGTGACAATCGAGGCGGCGTCAGATCTGGCAGAGGCTGAATTGCTGCGACCCGATAACATCCGCGAAATTGTCGAGGATAACCAGGAGCTCCAGGACAGAGTCAAAGTGACCTTGCTGGTCGAGGACTTCTTGGCTGTGCAGCAAGGGTTCAAAGCTTACGTCACTGGCCCTTGGGCACGGTGGGCAGAGGCCGAAAAGCCGGTACGAAAGGCCATCAAGCTCTACAAAGATCTTTTCGCGCTGCAGACCGCTATACATTCAGCTGAGAGTACGCCTCCCGAGCTCGTGTGGGGAGTCGGGATCGCACGTTGGAAGGTGGACGGAAAAGTCGTCGACATGCCTATCCTCGAGCAGTTGGTCGATGTTGAGGTCGAAGAGCGTGGTGACATTGCTTTCCGGCCACGCGATCTGAAGCCAAAGCTGAGTCTGAAGCCATTCATTGAGCTTGAGGTCGAAGGTTCCCCCAAGTTGCAGCGTGTTCTGCAGGGTAGCCTGGAAAAGATCCTGGATGAGGATACGGAATTCTCACCATTTCAGACGGTTTGGGAGACGTTGCTCTCTACGGCAGCCGCACAGCTGACCTCAAATGCGGAACTCATCACCAGAGAGGCACTCGATAGCGGTGCGCAGATTCCCGCTATGGGCGACCAGTTGATCATTGCCTCCAGCTGGGCCATTTTCGGCCGCCCGCGTTCGTCCGAGGCGAGAGAGCAAGACCTTCAAGCGCTTCGCAAGACGATCGAGGAGACAGCAGCTGAGTCTGAGTTACCATCTGCGCTGAGAGGCTTTGCGGCGGTGCCGCCAGAGACACCTGTCGACAGCCTCAGTGATTATGGGCTGGACACGAATGTTTTGCAGGCTGGCGGTGCGACCAATAGCTGGGAGGAGTCTAGCAGGGGCACACCGGGCTCCGAGCCCCGTCGGGTTGAAGCGCTGAAGGAGGAGCCGCGGCGAGTCCACTTCTTCCCACTGCCCTATAACCAGGAGCAGGGGAAGGTCATCGACCTGCTCGAGACGGCCGACGTGGTCTCCGTGACGGGACCGCCAGGTACCGGCAAGACGCACTCCATTGCCAACATCATCAGCCACATGATGGCCACCGGTAAACGAGTATTAGTCACCGCTCGCACGCCGGAGGCCATTGCCGCCGTGCGTGAGAAGCTGCCCGAAAGCCTGCGTCCCCTCGTGATCGCATCGGTAGGGACCGACCGTGAGAGTGCCAAACAGTTACAGTCTGCTGTTTCGGAACTCTCCGATAAGGTCATCGGGATGGATAAAGACGCCGCCAGGCAAGAGATGCAGCGCCTGGAGGCGGCTATTGTCGAGTGCGATAGGAAAGCCGACGAGGCTGATCTAAAGCTTGCCGAAATTGCCAGGGAAAACCTGGCGCCTCTTGTCTGGCAAGGGCAGGAGTATGCCCCCATGGAGCTGCTGGATGTCCTCTCGGAAGATGAGAACAGGTTTGGGTGGTTTACTGATCGACCCAGCAGCCATCCCCCGAGCCAGCTCAGTGAGATACTGCAACGACTGCGTGATGAGTTGCCGAGTCTGTCTCCTGATATCGTCTATGTTGGGGCCGATGTTCCTGCTATCGAGGCGATTCCTTCGACACAATCGATGATCGAAGCCCATGATGCTGAACTAGCTTATCACGCGCAGGAGAAGCCGGATTACAGCAACGCGCCGCCCATGGCCCGCGATTCCGCAGAGGCAGATAGTGTCGGTAGGGATCTCCTGGTTGAGCTCAAAAGCATCCAGCAGCGATTGGCCAAGCTGGATGAGCATCAGCGTCGGATGGTCGCCGCAGCCTGTTCACAGGGCTTGGACGGCGACGTTGGCCCGTCGGTGCTGAAGAGAAAGGCTGCTTACATCGAGGAGCATCGGTATCTGGAGCTCGCCGCCCAGGTAACCTATACGCTCGGGAAAAGCTCAGCTAGTGAGTTGGTGGATGCTGCTCAAAGGGCGGCAGCAGGGCAGAAGCCAGTGTCTTTCGGTTTCTTTAATAAGCCATTAAAGGAGGCCGTATCTTCCATCAAGCTGGGAGAGCAGTCGCCTGACTCTCGAGAGGGATGGGTAGCGGTCCATACGGCCTGCAGGCTGGAAGTTGACCGCGAGCAGATCGTAGCTGAGTTCTCGCCGTTCGTCACTGGAGGGTATCCCCCTGAGGTCCCGTTGCAGGGGCCCCAGATAGCTGAGTACCTGGTCAGCTGCAGCATCAATATCGAGACGGCAATGCATCTCTCTGCCTCATTGCACGAGGCAATGGAGACGCTACGGATGCTCTTTCCGTACGGGCTGGATCAGGATGCGATGGTGAGGACTCTTGACTTGAGTGGTGCCATCTTCGCACTTGAAGCCAACTTGCCGGATAGCTACCAGACTCCTGAAGCTATCCAGATGCTTGAGAATCTCGAACTAAGAGAAGAAGTCCCCGTTCACAAGGTTCTAATGGACCTGAGGCGTGGGCTGGGCAGTCCTGATCTCGATCACGCCACGCTCGTTGCCTTGAGAGGCGAGCTAACCCAAGAGTTGCAACGCATCGCGGAGTTGGGGTCTCGCCTGCAGCAACTGGAGCGTGATCTCGAAGCACTGGAGCAGGCAGGTGCGCCTGAGTGGGGCGCGCGGCTGAGAAAAGACCCACTCCAGGCTGCCGAGTTGATTCCCGAAGAGTGGGAGGCTGCTTGGGAATGGGCAATGATGCGTGAGCGTATCGACCGCATTATTGCCCTCGGTAACGGCGATGAGCATCGGACTATCAAGGCCAACATGCTTGAGCGTCGCCGCAGGCACTTTGAGAAGTTGATCAGCACCCGGACCATGCTGGGGTTAGCCAAGAGGATGACACCTACTGTCCAGAGTGCCATGGCGGCATTTACCCAAGCCGTTTCCAGGATCGGCAAGGGAACAGGGAAGAATGCGCCTCGCTTTGTCAGGGCAGCGCAGGAAGCGGCCCAAAAAGCGTCGAAGGCAGCACCGGTCTGGGTCATGCCGGAATACAAGATTCCAGAGCAGCTGCCGCCTCAGTTGGGAGACTTCGATCTTGTAATCCTCGATGAGGCTTCCCAGTCAGATATCACGGCACTGGCGGCACTAGCACGGGGCAAGAAGCTGCTCATTGTGGGCGATGAGGAGCAAGTTAGCCCAAGCAATGTTGGTATTCCTTCGGAGCGGATCAATGCGATGCGAGCCGAGTACCTACATGGGGTGCCTAATGCTGCCTTGATTGATGAGAACGCATCAATCTTTGAGATCACCATGCGCATGTATCCGGCTACCCACATGGTGCTCAGGGAGCATTTCCGCT
This sequence comes from Halomonas sp. IOP_31, assembly GCF_021151495.1. Classification (NCBI taxonomy): domain Bacteria; kingdom Pseudomonadati; phylum Pseudomonadota; class Gammaproteobacteria; order Oceanospirillales; family Halomonadaceae; genus Halomonas; species Halomonas sp. IOP_31. Next base: position 22,027 of record NZ_JAIRBP010000005.1, read on the forward strand.
GTGTGGCACCCATCATTCAGTTCTCGACACGTTTCTATTCTAATCGACTCATTCCTCTTAGAGTGCCTAAGGCCTCGGAGCGTTTCGATCCACCCTTGGTGGATGTCTACCTTCCTCGTGCCAGCCGTCGGGGAAAAACGAATAGGGATGAGGCCAATTATATCGTTGACGAAATTGCCAATATCATTGCCGATCCTGCCCATGATCATCGGTCTATTGGCATCATCTCCTTGCTTGGAAACCATCAGGCAGAGCTGATCGAAAGGCTATTGATCGAGGATTCGAGGATAGGCCCAGAGAAGATTGCCGAGCGGGAGATCATCGCGGGTGATGCTCGGACTATGCAGGGTCAGGAACGATCCGTAGTGTTTATCTCCATGGTCGCTACTCCCTCCGATGTCCGCTCCCAAAGCGCTAAGAGCGATCAGCAACGCGTCAATGTAGCAATGAGCCGAGCCGCGGATCGACTATATCTAGTCCGCTCGGTTTCTCTAGAAGACTTGAAACCTCAAGATATCAAGTCGGATATCATCAAACATCTTCAAGATCCTATGCCGGAAGGGCACTCTTATTCTGGGGGAGACCTACTGGCACGCTGTGACAGCGGCTTCGAGCGTGAAGTCTTGTCGATGTTGCTGGACGCCAACTATCGGGTCAGACCACAGGTTGAGGTGGGTGGCTTTTCGATCGACTTGGTCGTTGAGGGTGCTGAAGACCGTCGATTGGCCATTGAGCTGGATGGTGATGCTTTCCATGGCCCTGATGTCTGGGAAAAGGACATGGCGCGCCAGGCTGTGCTCGAGAGAGCGGGGTGGGTGTTCTGGAGAATCTTCGGTAGTCAGTGGCGTGCCCAGAAGGACTACTGGTGGAACCAACTGTTAGAGACCCTGACCCGTATGGGGATCGATCCTATCGGCGCTGAGGCTCTCGATGAACGGTTCACTGATTTCCGAGTTATCCAGCCTTTCGGGCAGGTTAAGGAAGATGAGCTATCAACGGCTGAAATTGATGATTTTGGTTCGCCTGACCCAAATGGTAAAGATGATGCTGCTGAAGAAATAACTATAGAAGGGAAGGGTGCCCAGAGCAAGCGTGAGCCTACTGATGATGCGCATCTGGCGGAGGGAAACCTCGAACTCGATCTCTCCGATTTAGAGGAGAGCCAGGAAAGTGAAGCTTCTGACACTGAAGCTACCGAAGATATCCGAGTTGTTCAGGTGGGAAGCGAGGTCGTTGTTGAACAGATGTTCGGCGATCACAGGGTCATGAGGTTTACCATTGTGGAAAACTACAATGCGCCTCAGAAAGGCTTGCTTGGCAGTCATACACCTCTTGGACAGGCACTGCTTGATGCTAGTGCTGGTGAGGAAGTGGAATACCATCAAGGGGATGATCACAAGAAGGTCAGACTGATAGAGGTGTTATAAATAAGTTAATCCCCCGGCTTTGCCGGGGGACCACTTACTATTCGTTGACCTCGATTGCCTGTGTTTGTGAGGGCCCACAACAGATGAAGTCTGCCCATTCTTGCATCATCGCCCTTCGCTTCTCGAATAGGTCACCGCGGCGATAGGCCGCTTCCACCTTGTTCTCGATGGTGTGAGCAAGAGCCATCTCCGCTACGTCGCGGGGATAGCTGGTTACTTCGCCCGTCCAGTCGCGAAAGCTCGAGCGGAAGCCGTGGGGTACGTAGTCGCCACGTTCGCCACCGACGCCATACCCCATGCCGCGCATCAGCTGCAGCATGGCCATGTTGGAGAGAGGGCGACCATAGCGAGCGCCGGGGAATACGTGTGTATTGCCCTGTACCCTCGGCAACGTGGCCAACAGCTCCACTGCTTGCCGTGACAGCGGCACACGGTGTTCGCGGCGTGCCTTCATCCGGTCAGCTGGGATCGTCCAGGTTTCATTGTCGAGGTCGATCTCCATCCAATCAGCTCGCAGGACCTCTGAAGTGCGCGTAGCTGTGAAGATCAGGAACTGCAGCGCCTTGGAGGAGATGCTGGTATAGCCCTGAAGCTCGGTCATGAATGCAGCGACATCGTCGTAGGGCATGGCCGGGTGGTGGGTCACCTTCTTGACCCTTGCAGGCTTGGCCAGCAGCTTATCGAGATGACCACGCCAGCGGGCAGGATTTACGGGGTCCCGGTAGCTGTGCGCTGCGGCGTAGTCGAGAACGTTCTCAATACGACCTTGCACGCGCTTGGCCGTCTCGGTCTTGCTGGTCCAGATCGGCGACAGGATCTTCAGGACGTCCTGGGTGGTGACCTCATCGACCGGCATGGAACCGATCACCGGACGGGCATACGCCTTGAGCGTGCTGACCCACTGCCGCGCGTGCTTGGCGTTCCGCCAGCTACGGCGGTGAGATTTGATGTAGCGTGCGGCACAGCTGGTGAAAGTGGGACTCGTCTCGTCTACTTGCTCTTCCTCTACCTTTACTTCAAGAGGGTCAAGACCCTCCTTGACCAGGCTACGGTTCTTGCCGGCACGATCACGCGCCTCAGCAAGGCTGACGTCTGAGTAGCTACCAAGGCCCATGTCGCGAAGCTTGCCATTGCGCCGGAACCGATAGATCCAGCTTGCTCCTCCCTTCTTGCCGATCTTGAGATACAGGCCTTCGCCATCATTGGTCAACCCGGGCTTGGCCTCCCTGACCAGTTTCTGTACCCCGCGTGTGGTGAGCTTGCCCATGGCCGCCTCCTCGTTGTCGTGGGGATCAGCGTACCATACCCTAGCCCATACTCCAGCCCATACATTGATCCTGCAATCAGTGATATGGCTTTGGATGCTCCTGGACAAAAAATCAAAAAAAATATAGCTAAAACAATGATTAAATGATTGGCTCTAGACTTCCCTGTACTCAATATATGCGGACTCCCCCTCCGCCAACGAATACAGATAAGCCGCTGATTAAAGCGGCTTATTCTTTGCCTTGATGTTTTTGACCCGCACTTTGATCCACACCTACAGGCTGACTTCCTCTGAAAACTGCAGGATGCTTTTGGACAACCCTTCCCTTGCCTTACTCTTTTCCTCGCTGATTGGGCCAACCGGCGAATTCCGACTCATTGTCCAGCTTGATGGGCTGGACCGCACCCCGACGAGGTTTCAGTAGGCGTATCATGGCCGCTTTCGTCAGCTCCGCCGAGATCCTGGGCAGTCGTGCCGCCAGCAGATAGCCGCTACGCCGCTCGACCAGCGTGACCAGGCCTGATTGGTTTTGTCCTTGGATCACAGTGTCGGCCTCCCAGTGGCCGATGAAGCGCCGGCCATCGACCTCAGCCGGTCGTTGCTTAATGGTAAGCGCCGTTAAACCGTAAGCGTCTGGCGATCACCAGGATTGCGGCAAAGGCGTGATATCGGCCATCGCTAGCTGCTGGGGCAGCAAGGCTCGGACGGCGTCTTCGGTCCTGGCACGCGGCAAGTGCTCGAAGACGTGGGTCAGGTAGGCATGGGGATCCAGGCCGTTGGCCTTGGCCGTTTCCACCAGGGTGTAGAGCATGGCACTGGCGTCGGCGCCCTTGGGACTACCAGCGAACAACCATCCCTTCCTGCCGATGACGAAGGGGTGGATGGTATTCTCGGTGGCGTTATTGTCGATGGCCAGGTAGGTGGTCAGCTGCGGCCAGAGGTTCCGCGCATAGCGGCTCGGAGGCCACGGACGGCCTGACCGTCTCGTTGCCTTCCCGCGCCACGGTGACGAAGGCACGCAGGGTCTGTAGCTTCTGCATGGTGACGTATCTCCCTCCCCGCGCGTCCTTTATATTTATAAAGCTTATATCACGGTTAGAAATTACTCGATTGATCCTGGTGACGATGCCGCTAGTCTGGGCGCCAATGGCATCCTTTCCGAAGCCAGGAAAGCCCCTGTCACGGATCTGACCAACGATACAATATGAGGTGACCATGAGCACAGCCAGCATCCAGCATTATATCAATGGGCAAATATCAGCCGGCGAGTCCGGCGCGAGCCAGGACGTCTTCAACCCGGCCACCGGCCAGGTGACCGGCCGGGTGGCCCTGGCGTCCCCGGCCGATGTGGACACCGCCGTGGCCGCCGCCCGGGCCGCTTTCCCGGCCTGGGCCGATACGCCGCCGATTCGCCGCGCGCGGGTGATGTTCAAGTTCCTTCAGCTGCTCAATGCCCACAAGGACGCGCTGGCCGCGGCGGTCACTCGGGAACACGGCAAGGTGTTCACCGATGCCCAGGGCGAGGTGGCGCGCGGCATCGACATCGTTGAGTTCGCCTGCGGCATCCCGCAGCTGCTCAAGGGCGACTACACCGAGCAGGTCAGCACCGGCATCGACAACTGGACGACCCGCCAGCCGCTGGGCGTGGTGGCCGGCGTCACCCCGTTCAACTTTCCGGTCATGGTGCCGATGTGGATGTTCCCGCTGGCCATCGCCGCCGGCAATAGCTTCGTCCTCAAGCCCAGTCCGCTGGATCCCAGCGCCTCGCTGCTGATCGCCGACCTGCTCAAGCGAGCCGGGCTGCCGGATGGCGTGTTCAACGTGGTACAGGGCGACAAGGACTCGGTGGAGGCGCTGATCGACCATCCCGACGTCAAAGCGCTGTCGTTCGTCGGCTCCACTCCGATCGCCAACCTGATCTACGAGCGTGGCGCCCGCCACGGCAAGCGGGTCCAGGCCCTCGGCGGCGCCAAGAACCACATGGTGGTAATGCCCGATGCCAACCTCGACAAGGCCGTCGATGCCCTGATCGGCGCGGCCTACGGCTCCGCCGGCGAGCGCTGCATGGCGATCAGCGTGGCGGTGCTGGTGGGCGACGTGGCCGATGAGCTCGTGCCGCGGCTGGCCGAGCGCGCGAAGGCGCTGAAGATCAAGAACGGCCTGGAGCTCGATGCCGAGATGGGCCCCATCGTCACGGCTCAGGCGCACCAGCGCATCACCGGTTACATCGACAAGGGCGTGGCCGAGGGCGCCGCGCTGGTGGTCGACGGCCGTGACTTCGACCCGACCACCACCGGCGAAGGCTGTGCCGAGGGCTTCTGGATGGGCGGCACCCTGTTCGATCACGTCACCCCGGAGATGACCATCTACCGCGAGGAGATCTTCGGGCCGATGCTGGCCTGCGTGCGAGTGCCGGATGTCGCCACCGCCATCCAGCTGATCGACGATCACGAGTTCGGCAACGGCGTCAGCTGCTTCACCGAGAGCGGCAACGTGGCCCGCGAGTTCGGCCGGCGCATCCAGGTCGGCATGGTGGGCATCAACGTGCCGATCCCGGTGCCGATGGCCTGGCACGGCTTCGGCGGCTGGAAGCGCTCGATGTTCGGTGACACCCACGCCTACGGCGAGGAGGGCGTGCGCTTCTACACCAAGCAGAAGTCGATCATGCAGCGTTGGTCGAGCTCCATCGAGCACGGGGCCGAGTTCGCGATGCCGACGTCCAAGTAACTTCTTCCTCAACGACCGACAGGCATGCCGGCCAGTCAGCTGTCTTCCACCCGCTGACTGGCCAGCGCCACCCCGCTGGGGGGCTACATGCCGAACGAGAGCATGCCATGGCTGAACACTCCAACGACAAGCAAGCCTTCGACTATATCGTGATAGGTGCTGGCACCGCCGGCTGCCTGCTCGCCAACCGCCTGAGCGCCGACCCGGCCAACCGGGTGTTGCTGATCGAGGCGGGGGGGCGCGACAACTACTACTGGATCCACATCCCGGTGGGCTACCTCTACTGCATCGATAATCCGCGCACCGATTGGCTTTTTCGCACCGAGCCCGATCCCGGCTTGAACGGTCGCTCGCTGATCTACCCCCGCGGCAAGACCCTCGGTGGCTGCTCGAGCATCAACGGCATGCTCTACATTCGCGGTCAGGCCCGGGACTACGATGGCTGGGCCGAGCTCACCGGCGACGATGCCTGGCGCTGGGAGAACTGCCTGCCCGACTTCATGAAGCATGAGGACCATTATCGCCTGGATGAGGGAGGCGATGCCGACGCCGCCCACCGTGACTTCCACGGTCACGGCGGCGAGTGGCGCATCGAGAAACAGCGCCTGAGCTGGCAGGTGCTGGATGATTTCGCCACCGCCGCCGTGGAAGCCGGCATGCCACGGACGCGCGACTTCAACCGTGGCGACAACGAGGGCGTCGACTACTTCGAGGTCAACCAGCGTGCGGGCTGGCGCTGGAACACCTCCAAGGCCTTCCTGCGCGAGGCCCAGAAACGGCCCAACCTGACCCTCTGGACCTCCACCCAGGTGCTGGGGCTCAAGGTCGAGAAGGGCGAGGGCGGCGAATCGCGTTGTCGTGGCGTGAAGGTCGAGCGGGCCGGCGAGACCGTCGTGGCGACGGCCAGCCGTGAGGTGATCCTCTCCGCGGGCGCGATCGGCTCACCGCAATTGCTGCAGCTCTCGGGGATCGGCCCGGCAGGGCTGCTGGCCGAGCATGACATCTCCGTGGTGGCCGAGCTCCCCGGCGTGGGGGAAAACCTGCAGGACCACCTGCAGATCCGCTCGGTGTACAAGGTGACAGGGGCCAAGACCCTCAACACCATGGCTAACTCGCTCATGGGCAAGGCGAAGATCGGCCTGGAATACGCCCTGAAGCGCTCCGGCCCGATGAGCATGGCGCCGTCCCAACTGTGTGCCTTCACGCGCAGCTCCGAGGACTACACGCACCCCAATCTCGAGTATCACGTCCAGCCGCTGAGCCTGGAGGCCTTCGGCCAGCCGCTGCATGACTTCCCGGCCATCACGGCCAGCGTCTGCAACCTCAACCCCACCAGCCGCGGCACGGTGCGCATCAAGAGTCGCGACCCGCGCCAGGCCCCAGCCATCGCGCCCAACTACCTGAGCACGTCCGAGGACCGCCAGGTGGCAGCGGATTCGCTGCGGGTCACCCGACGCATCGCTTCCCAGCCTGCCTTCGCGAAATATTCGCCGGAAGAGGTCAAGCCAGGGGTGCAGTTCCAGAGCAACGAGGACCTGGCACGGCTGGCCGGCGACATCGGCACCACCATCTTTCACCCGGTGGGGACCGCGAAGATGGGGCGAGACGACGACCCCATGGCGGTAGTCGACTCTCACCTTCGAGTGAAAGGTATCCAGGGCCTCAGGGTCGTGGACGCCAGCGTGATGCCAACCATCGTCAGCGGCAACACCAATTCACCGACCCTGATGATCGCCGAGAAGGCAGCGGAATGGATACTCGCATCTCGATAACGCCTCGAAAATGACTCTGCAAGAGAGGTAGGTAGGGCAAGTACGCGCAGGAAGCCTTCAAAAGTGCATGACGTTGTCTACCGGGCGCAATGCACCTGGATCAAATGGTTGAGGCGACATTCCCAGAGAGGATACTTCTCTTGGGGGAAGGCCAACGTACTGTTCAGACACCTACCCTTGCCAAAGGCAAGGGTTGTGCATCGGCAAGTCTTTCAGTGAATCTGATGATTGAGGAGCCGGGTGCGTCAATCGCGCATGCCCGGATCTGTGGGGGACCGGGTCGAGCAATCGCCCAGTTTACCCGACCGAATGATAACCTTCGAATCCGCCGGGTGATGCATGGCTTCTTCTGTAGACGATCGGAACCGGCCGGATTGCAGAACGATGTGCTCGTCGGGGCGATGATGCATCGAAGCGAGAGCAATTTTTGAGAATTTTATGGTCATGTCAGTGGCACGGTTAGCTGGCTTCAGGTGCGGGAAATGGTAGGCTCAGGTACTAGGTGGAGTTGCAAGTGACGGCTCTGGTCGGTTGGGAAATTTCCGGGAGAGTATATATGACAGGACGAATTGTAGCCGGCTTGATCTTGAGCCTGCTATTGATCCTGCCGTCGACGGGCCAGGCGCTAACGCCCCGACAGGGTGAGATCTGGCTGCTGATCGATGAGGCCACCTCGACGTTGCACGTCTATCGGGGCGAGCGTGAAATCGAGCGCTTTCAGCCCATATCGGTGGGACGGCGCGGCGTTTCCCAGACGCGCTTGCGGGGTGACATGACGACACCGGCGGGCGAGTTCCGGATCAACTGGATCAACCGCGACAGCGATTTCAATATCTTTCTCGGGCTCGATTACCCCAATCTGGACAACGCGCGCGAGGCGAAGCGCAGCGGTGTGTTCAGCGAAGTCGAATTCAATCGCTATCTTGATTATTATCGCCGAAACGGCGCGCCGCCACAGGATACCGTCCTGGGGAGCAATATCGGGATCCACGGGTTGGGCAAGTCCGATCCCGCGATCCATGAGCGATTCAACTGGACTGAGGGTTGTGTCGCGGTGACCAATCGCCAGATCGAACGCTTGGCGGATTTGGTGCAACTTGGCACAACGGTTATCATCCGCTAGTTTCTAGGATGGAAGTGATGCATAGTGGTCGGCATCATGAAAAACCAGATTCATGACGGCCAAGAGCCGATCATGAAAGCCTGCCCAGCAGGAATTAACCAAGAACCAAGGAATGATGGAGATGATTATGACAAATAGTCTCAGCAGCACTCTCAAGCTCTCCGCGATCGGTCTGTCCCTGCTGGTGGTGTCAGGCTGTGCCGCTCAGGGCGGCGAGCAGCAGTCATGGATGGACAAGACGGATTCCGACGTTGCAGAGGCACGCAGCATGGCTAACGAAGCTCTGGGCACCGCAAATTCTGCTCAGCGCGATGCCCAGGCTGCACTGAAGATGGCTCGCGAAAACCGTCAGGCCATGGATCGCATGTTCCAGAAGTCCATGCAGAAGTAAGACGCTGACTTAATCGTGCCGCCAAGGGCGGCACGATTAATGATGTTCAGGAAGGCCCTGTCGATTGTGATGGGGCCTTTTGCGTTTCTTCAACCTGGATCAGGCGGCCTCGGCCTTGCGGTTGAGGTTTTCCAGCAAGGTCTCGAGAGTGGCGAAACGTTGCTCGGGATCGGCCATCTCGGCGTTGAAGCGCAGGGTGTCGGCGCCGTCGAGTCGATAGTGTTGCGGATCCTGTTGAATCAACTGAACCAGCGTCATGGGATCGATCGCCGGGCTGGCGCCGAAGATGATGCGACCGCGCTCGTCGCCGGCCTCGAGACGCACGATGCCCAGGCGCTCGGCGCGCTGACGCAGCCGTGTCTGACGGAACAGCGTCTTGACCGGGTTCGGCAGCAGACCGAAACGATCGATCATCTCCACCTGCAGTTCCTTGAGGTCGGCTTCATTTTCGGCGTTGCTGATGCGCTTGTACATGATCAGGCGTTGCTGGACGTCGTGCAGATAGTCGTCGGGGATCAATGCCGGCAGGTTGAGGCTGACTTCGACCCCTTCGTCCAGCGGTGCCTCGATATTGGGCGTCTTGCCGGCACGAATCGCCTTCACCGCCCGGTCGAGCATCTGCATGTAGAGGCTGTAGCCGATAGTCTCCAATTGGCCGCTCTGCTCGTCGCCGAGCAGCTCGCCGGCGCCGCGAATCTCCATGTCGTGGCTGGCCAACGTGAACCCGGCGCCAAGATCCTCGGCCTGGCCGATCGCTTCCAGGCGCTTGATGGCATCCTTGCTTATTGCCTTGGGCGCTGGGGTGAGCAAGTAGGCATAAGCCTGATGGTGGCTGCGACCGACCCGGCCGCGCAGCTGATGGAGCTGGGCGAGGCCGAACTTGTCGGCGCGCTCGATGATGATGGTGTTGGCGCTGGGCACGTCGATGCCGGTCTCGATGATCGTCGAGCAGACCAGCACATTGAAGCGCTGATGATAGAAATCGGACATGATTCGCTCGAGGCTGCGCTCGGGCAGTTGACCATGCGCCACGCCGACCCGCGCCTCGGGAATCAGCTCGCGGACCTTCTCTGCCGTCTGCTCGATGGTCCTGACCTCGTTGTGCAAGAAGTACACCTGCCCGCCTCGCAGTATCTCGCGGAGCAGCGCTTCCTTGATCACCGCCTCGTCGCGCTGCTGCACGAAGGTCTTCACCGATAGCCGGCGCGCCGGCGGCGTGGCGATGATCGACAGGTCGCGGATACCGCTCATCGCCATGTTCAGGGTGCGCGGTATCGGCGTCGCGGTCAGCGTCAGGATATCGACCTCGGCGCGCAGGCTCTTCAGACGCTCCTTTTGGGAAACCCCGAAGCGGTGCTCCTCGTCGATGATCAAAAGGCCCATGTTGGGCAGCTTGATACTCTTGGAAAGCAGCTTGTGAGTGCCGATGACGATGTCGGCGCGGCCTCCCTCGATGCGCTTGAGCGTATCGGCCTGGCCCTTGCCGCCGGTAAAGCGCGAGATCAGCTCGACCTGGACGGCGGTGTCGGCGAAACGATCGCGGAAATTGTCATAATGCTGCTGAGCGAGCAGGGTGGTCGGTACCAGTACCACCACCTGGCGCCCCGAATGCACGGCGAGAAAGGCGGCGCGCATGGCGACTTCGGTCTTGCCGAAGCCGACATCGCCGCAGACCACTCGATCCATCGGCTGGCTGGCCGTCATGTCGCCGATCACCGCATGGATAGCGGCACGCTGATCGGGGGTTTCCTCGAACGGGAAACTTGCGGCGAAGCGCTGGTACTCCGCCCCGGGCGGGTCGCTGGCGAAGCCTTCGCGTGCCTCGCGGCGGGCATAGACATCGAGCAGCTCGGCGGCGGTGTCGCGGATGCGCTCGGCGGCTTTCTTCTTGGCCTTGTCCCAGGTATCCGAGCCGAGCTTGTGCAGCGGCGCCAGTTCATCGCTGGCGCCGGCATAGCGCGAGATCAGCTGCAGGCTGTCCACCGGCACGTAGAGGCGTGCACCGTCGGCGTACTCCAGGGTCACGAACTCGGCGGCCTGACCGCCAACCTCGATGGTTTCCAGTCCCAGATAGCGACCCACGCCATGCAGTTGATGGACTACCGGCGCGCCGGGACGCAACTCGGAAAGATGGCGCACCGCCAGCTCGTTGTCGTCGGTGGCCTTCTCGCGGCGCCGGCTCTGACGCACTACCTCGCCGAACAGCTCGGTCTCGGTGATGATGGCGAGATCCGGCTCGTCGAGCACCAGGCCCTCGCTGAGCAGGCCCTCGGTGATCGCCAGGCGTTGATCGCCGGCAATGAACGTCTGCCAGTCGTCGATATGCGGCATTTCAAGATGCAGAACGGCCAGCGTTTCCTCCAGCGCCTCGCGCCGACCACGGGATTCGGCGACGAACAGCATGCGCTGCTCGGGATGAGCGGCGAGATACTCCTGCAGCGCGGCCAGCGGCTGTTGGGCGCGGGCGTTGATGGCGACCTGTGGCGGGGCCTTGGCCAGCGGCTGCTGGGCATGCGGATGAGCGTCGCTGTCGACCAGTTCGAGACGCGGCTTGGCCTTGATCGCGGCGAACACCTCGGCCACCGGGATGAAGGCCCGCGCCGGCGGCAACAGGGGGCGCGTCGGATCGACACCGAGATTCTCGTAGCGGCTTTGTATCGAGCCCCAGTGGTGTTCGGCAGCGGCATGCACGCCAGGCAGCAGGGCGACGCGGGTGCCCTCGGCGAGATGCTCGAAGAGCGTCGCCGTCTCCTCGAAGAACAATGGCAGGTACTGTTCGAGCCCCGGCGAGGGGATGCCCTTGATGGCGTCGCTGTAGAGCGGGCACTGGCGCGGATCGACGTCGAACAGCGTCTCGAAGCCTTCGCGGAAGCAGGCGATCGCCGAGCGCGACAGGGAATATTCGTGGGCCGGCAGCAACTCGACCGACTCGACCTTGTCGGCGCTGCGCTGGGTGTCCGGGTCGAAGCGGCGCAGGGTATCGATCTCGTCGTCGAACAGATCGATGCGCAGCGGCGTTTCACTGCCCATCGGGTAAAGATCGATCAGCGCGCCGCGCAGGGCGTATTCGCCGGGCTCGTAGACGGTCTCCACGGCCCGGTAGCCGGCACGTGACAGACGTTCGCGAAAGCCCTCGCGGTCCAGCGTCATGCCCACTGTCAGGGTGATGACCCGCCCGGCGATATAATCGGTGGGCGGAAGCCGCTGCATCAGCGTGTTGACCGGCACCAGGACGATGCCTTCGCGGGCTTCCTGCAGGCGGCGCAGGGTGCGCAGGCGCTCGGAGACGATGTCCTGATGAGGCGAGAAGCTGTCGTAGGGCAGCGTCTCCCAATCGGGAAACGGCAGCACCGGCACGCGGGCGAAAAAGCGCAGTGCGCTTTCCAGACGCTGCGCGCTGGCGGTATCGGGAGTGATCACCAGCAGCGGCGCATCGTCGGCCAGGCGGGCGAGAGTCAGCGGGCCTGCGGCGCCCGACGGTGCCCGGCAATACAGGGTATGACGGTTATCGTCGGGAAGCGGAGGAGCCAGGGGCGAAAAAGTGGGCATGGGTCTTTGCAACGTAACGACGTGGTGGCGATGCGCTAGATCATAACAGGGCGGCGCTATCGGCGGACAATCGGACCGTACGATCATGGATCGTTGTCGAAAATAGTGTCCGCCTTGCCCACAAGCGAGTTTGTAGTCAACCCCGCTTTTCTGTAGTGGTCCTACAGCGCATGCGACCATCCAGCGATTGAGCATTCTAGCCTGGCAAGGATAATGAACGGATCATTGTTCGCGATTCCGAGAAAGGGGCTTCCAGGTGGATCAAGACAAGGCGAGTCAGGACGCACGCGATATCTGTTTCCAGGAATGGCAGGAAAACGAGGCGCTGGCCGAGGAGATGATTCCGCTGCTCGGCCAGTTGTACCGCAAGTACAATGTGGTGCCGTCGCTGTACGGTCGTTCGCTGATCATCCGTTCGGTGATCCGCATCCTCAAGAACCACCGCTACGTCAAGAAGGTCGAAGGGACCGAGCTGTCGGTGCGCGATACCTTGCCGTTCATCAAGGCGATGACCGAACTCGAACTGGGGCCGGCGCACATCGATCTGGGCAAGCTGGTCGTCGCCTTCAAGCGCAGCGGCCGCAGCGATGTCAAGGCCTACCTGGGCGAGGAACTCGGCGAGCTGGTCGGCGCTCACGGTACCAACGGCATGGGCGGCGCACCCAAGGATGTGGTGCTCTACGGCTTCGGGCGTATCGGGCGTATTCTGGCGCGGATCCTGGTCGAGAAGGCGGGCGGCGGCAATCTGCTGCGGCTGCGCGCCATCGTCGTGCGCGGCGCAGGCGACGATCTGGAGAAGCGCGCCAGCCTGCTGCGGCGCGACTCGGTACACGGGCCTTTCGCCGGCTCGATCAGCGTCGATCATGAGAACAGCGCGCTGATCGCCAACGGCCAGGTCATCAAGGTCATTCACGCCGATTCGCCGGCAGACATCGATTACACCGAGTACGACATCAACAATGCGCTGGTGGTCGACAATACCGGCAAGTGGCGAGACGAGGAGGGCCTATCGCAGCACCTGGCCAGCAAGGGCGTCGCCAAGGTGATGCTCACCGCGCCGGGCAAGGGCAACCTCAAGAACATCGTCTATGGCATCAACCACACGGACATCGGCGACGACGACCGCATCATTTCGGCGGCGTCCTGCACCACCAACGCCATCGTTCCGGTACTCAAGGCGATCAACGACGAGTTCGGCATCAGCCATGGCCATGTCGAGACGGTGCACTCCTATACCAACGATCAGAATTTGATCGACAACTACCACAAGGGCGACCGCCGCGGACGCAGCGCGCCGCTCAACATGGTGCTGACCGAGACCGGCGCCGCCAAGGCGGTCGCCAAGGCATTGCCCGAACTTGCCGGCAAGCTGACCGGTAACGCCATTCGCGTGCCTACGCCGAACGTCTCGATGGCGATTCTCAATCTCAACCTGGCCAGGCCGGCCGACGTGGCAAGCGTCAACGCCTACCTGCGCCAGGTGTCGCTCGATTCACCGCTGCACAAGCAGATCGATTACGTCGATTCGCCGGAAGTGGTGTCGTCCGACTTCGTCGGCAACCGTCACGCGGGGATCGTCGATGCCAAGGCGACCATCGTCGATGGCAACAATGCCGTGCTGTACGTCTGGTACGACAACGAATTTGGCTATAGCTGTCAGGTGGTGCGGATCCTGCAGTCGATGTCCAACGTCAATTTTCTCTACCTGCCGCGTACCCGCGATTGAGTTCTCACTCCTTGGCGGCCACGGCGTGGCCGTTTGCACAGCGCTCCGTAGTGTTTCGACAAAGGCCACCGGTGCGCGTCGCTGGTGGCCTTTCGATGTGCCCCTCTATATAATGTTGGCGACTTTTGGCGCGGTCCGTATGGCCACGGGCCGCTCGAGACAACCTTCTGATAAGAAAAGCATTCGGGCACTGTGACAAGCGCCGTGACAGCTCAGCCGGACGCGGGGCTCGGCATCATGCTGTGCATCGAATCCCTTTCCTTGCTAATCAGATTCGATAACTGGGCGAGACTATGATCGAAGTCAAACGAGGCCTGGATCTCCCCATTGCGGGGGCGCCGGAACAGCGTATCGAGGATGCGCGGCCGGTGCGCCATGTGGCCGTCCTGGGCTCCGACTACGTCGGCATGAAGCCGACCATGGAGATCCGGGAAGGGGACCGGGTGAAGCTTGGCCAGCGCTTGTTCACCGACAAGAAGATTCCCGGCGTGTGCTTTACCGCGCCAGCGGCCGGGGAAGTGGTCGCCATCAACCGTGGCGAGAAACGTCGCTTGCTGTCGGTGGTGATCAAGGTGGACGAGCAGGGCGAACAGGTCGCGTTCACCGCGCATGGCGCCGCGGCGCTTGAGAGCCTGGAACGCCAGGCGGTCGTCGATCAACTGGTCGAGTCCGGGCTGTGGACCGCGCTGCGCACCCGGCCCTATTCGCGCACGCCGGCGCTCGACGCCCAGCCGACGAATATCTTCGTGACGGCGATCGACACCCATCCGCTGGCGGCCGATCCGGCGCTGGTGATCAGCGAGCAGCCCGAGGCGTTCAGCCAGGGGCTGAAGGTTCTCAAGCGGCTCACCGAGGGGCGGGTGTTCCTGTGCCATGCGCCCGATGCCAGCCTGCCGGGCAGCGATGTCGCCGGCATCCAGGCCGAAAGCTTCAAGGGCGCGCATCCCGCCGGCTTGGTCGGCACGCACATCCATTATCTGTCGCCGGTCAGCCTGACGCGTCAGGTCTGGCACGTTGGCTATCAGGACGTGATCGCCATCGGCAAGTTGTTCGCCGAAGGCATCCTCGATACGCGCCGGGTGGTGGCGATCGGCGGGCCGTTGGCCAATCGCCCGCGGCTGGTGCGCAGCCGGCTGGGGGCGAGCCTTCGCGAACTGCTCGACGGCGAGATCGGCGAGGCGGAAAGCGATGCCCGGGTCATCTCTGGCTCGGTGTTCGGCGGCAACATCGCCGAAGGCGCACTGAGCTACCTGGGGCGTTTTCATCAGCAGGTCAGTCTGCTTGAAGAGGGCACCAAGCGCGCCTTCATGGGCTGGCTGTCGCCGGGGCGCAACAAGCACTCGGTGCTCGGTATCTACCTGTCGCGGTTTACCGGGCTCGGCAAGTTCGCGCCGACCACCACCACCAATGGCTCCGAGCGCGCCATGGTGCCGGTGGGCTCCTACGAGACGGTAATGCCGCTGGACATCCTGCCGACTCAGTTGCTGCGCTCGTTGATTGTCGGCGACATCGAAATGGCGATGCAGCTCGGCTGTCTCGAACTGGATGAGGAGGACCTCGCACTCTGCACCTATGTGTGTCCGGGCAAGTACGAGTACGGCCCTATCCTGCGGGACAATCTCACCACGATCGAGAAAGAGGCTTGATGATGGGGATCCGACAGACACTCGACAATCTCGAGCCGCATTTCCACAAGGGGGGCAAGTACGAGAAGTTCTATGCGCTCTACGAGGCGGTGGACACGATCTTCTACTCGCCGCCCGACGTGACGCGGACGACGGCCCACGTGCGCGATGGCATCGACCTCAAGCGGATCATGATCACGGTGTGGTTGTGCACCTTCCCGGCGATGTTCTTCGGCATGTACAACGCCGGGCTGCAGGCCAACCTGGCGATCGCCGAGGGCTACAGCGCCCTGGGCGGCTGGCGCGAAGCCATCACCATGACCCTGGCCGGCGGCAACGACCCGAGCAGCATCTGGGCCGACTTCGTGCTCGGTGCAGCCTATTTCCTGCCCATCTACCTGGTGACCTTCGTGGTCGGTGGCTTCTGGGAAGTGCTGTTCGCGGTCAAGCGTGGCCATGAGGTCAACGAAGGTTTCTTCGTCACCTCGGTGCTCTACGCCCTGATCCTGCCGGCGACGATTCCGCTATGGCAGGTGGCGCTGGGGATCACCTTCGGGGTGGTGATCGGCAAGGAGATCTTCGGCGGTACCGGCAAGAACTTCCTCAATCCGGCCCTCACCGGCCGCGCGTTTTTGTACTTCGCCTACCCGGCGCAGATCTCGGGCAATGCGGTATGGGTCGCGGCCGATGGTTATACCGGGGCGACCGCCTTGTCGACCGTCTACGCCGGTGGCATGGATGCGCTTGATCAGCAGCTGAGCTGGCTCGATGCCTTCTTCGGTTTCATGGCCGGCTCGGTCGGCGAAGTCTCGACATTGGCAATCCTGATCGGCGCCGCGGTGCTGCTGTGGACCCGGATCGCCTCCTGGCGAATCATGCTGGGTACCTTCCTCGGCATGGTCGCCACCAGTGCGCTGTTCAATGCGGTCGGTTCCGAGACCAACACGATGTTCGCCATGCCCTGGTACTGGCACCTGGTGGTCGGCGGTTTTGCCTTCGGCATGGTGTTCATGGCCACCGATCCGGTCTCGGCGTCGATGACCGACAAGGGCAAGTTGATATTCGGTGCCTTGATCGGGGTGATGACCGTGCTGATTCGCGTGATCAACCCGGCTTTCCCCGAAGGCATCATGTTGGCGATCCTGTTCGCCAACCTGTTCGCTCCGTTGATCGATCATTTCGTCGTGCAGGCCAATATCAAGCGTCGCCAGAAGCGTGAGACCGCCGGCGCGATGAGCAAGGAGACTGCCTGATGGCCAGTAACAACTCCGTCAAGAAGACCCTCACGGTTGCGTTCGCGCTGTGTATCGTCTGTTCCGTCGTGGTAGCCTCGGCGGCGGTTGCGCTGCGTCCGATCCAGCAGAAGAACCAGGAGCAGGACCGCATGAGCAACCTGCTCCAGGTGGCCGAGCTCTACAAGCCCGGCCAGGACATTCTGGCACTGTACGACAAACTGATCACCGCGCGGGTCGTCAACCTGAATACCGGCGAATATGCCGAAGACAAGAACCCCGAGACCTTCGATCAGTTCGAGGCCGCCAAGGATCCCGCTCAGTCGCGGACCCTGTCCGGGGCTCAGGATCTCGCGGGTATCGGTCGCCGGGAAAATTACGCTACGGTGTATCTGGTCGGCGATCCGCAGAACCCCGACAAGATCATCCTGCCGGTCCGTGGGCAGGGGTTGTGGTCGCTGATGTCGGGCTACCTGGCGCTGAAAGGGGACGGCAATACCGTAGTCGGTCTGTCGTTCTACGATCAGGGCGAGACACCCGGGCTTGGCGGCGAGGTCGACAATCCCGACTGGAAGGCCCTGTGGGATGGCAAGAAAATCTATCCCGAGAACGGGATGGACCCCGCCATACGCCTGGTCAAGGGCGGGGTCGGCCCCCAGACGCCTGATGCCGAGTACAAGGTCGATGCGCTCTCCGGGGCGACGCTGACCAGTAAAGGTGTGACCAATCTTCTGCAATTCTGGCTGAGTGACGCCGGCTTCGCCGAGTACTTGGCTCGTTTTCGCGCCACGACGCAAGGAGCGTAAGCCATGGCTGCCTATACGCCCAAAGGCGTGCTGACCACGCCGATCTTCAAGAACAACCCGATTGCACTGCAGATTCTGGGTATCTGCAGTGCGCTGGCAGTGACCAATTCCATGAGCACGTCGTTGGTCATGAGCCTGGCGGTCATTGCCGTCACCGCCTTTTCGAGTTTCTTTGTATCGCTGATTCGTAGCCAGATTCCTTCGTCGATTCGCATCATCGTGCAGATGACGATCATCGCCTCGTTGGTCATCGTCGTCGACCAGGTCCTCAAGGCCTATGCCTATGAAATCTCCAAATCGCTGTCGGTGTTCGTCGGCCTGATCATCACCAACTGCATCGTCATGGGGCGTGCCGAGGCCTTTGCCATGCAGAATGGCCCGGTGATCAGCTTTCTCGACGGTGTCGGCAATGGCCTGGGCTATACCGTCATGCTGCTGGTCGTGGGCTTTTTCCGCGAACTGTTCGGCTCCGGCTCGGTGTTCGGCTACACGGTGCTGGCACCCGTCAATGAGGGTGGCTGGTACGTGACCAACGGCCTGATGCTGCTGCCGCCCTCGGCGTTCTTCGTCATCGGCCTGATCATCTGGGGGCTGCGCAGCCTCAATCCCGAACAGGTCGAGGAGAACGAGTTCAAGATCACGACCAACACCAAGGTCAAGGAGGCCGTGTAAAATGTTCGAACAGTACCTGAGCCTGTTCATCAAGGCCGTGTTCGTCGAGAACATGGCACTGGCCTTCTTCCTTGGCATGTGTACCTTCATGGCGGTATCGAAGAAGGTTTCCTCGGCCATCGGGCTGGGCATCGCCGTGATCGTGGTGCTGGCGATCACCGTGCCGGTCAACAACCTGATCCTGAATTACCTGCTGAAGGAGGGGGCGCTGAGCTGGACCGGTATCGAAGGGGCGGCGAGCATCGATCTGTCGTTTCTCGGGCTGCTCAGTTATATCGGCGTGATCGCGGCGATCGTGCAGATCCTCGAGATGTTCCTCGACAAGTTCGTGCCGGCGCTCTACAACGCGCTGGGGGTCTTTCTGCCGCTGATTACCGTGAACTGCGCGATCCTCGGCGCGTCGCTGTTCATGGTGCAGCGCGACTACAGCTTCGCCGAATCGGTTATCTATGGCTTCGGCGCCGGCGCCGGCTGGACCCTGGCTATCGCCGCGCTGGCGGGCATCCGCGAGAAACTCAAGTACAGCGACGTGCCGGCCGGCCTGCGCGGGCTGGGAATCACTTTCATCACCGTTGGCCTGATGTCTCTGGGCTTCATGTCCTTTTCCGGCATTCAGCTGTAAGTACAACGAGATATAGGAATTCGACATGGTCGATACATCGATTATCGTGCTCGGCGTGGTCATGTTCACCGTGGTCGTCATTGGCCTGGTGGCGATCATCCTGGCCGCGCGCAGCCGGCTGGTCAGCAGCGGCGACGTGACGATCCAGATCAACGAGGACCCCGACAACACCCTGACGACACAGGCCGGCGGCAAGCTGTTGCAGACCCTGGCGTCCAACGGCATCTTCCTGTCCTCCGCCTGCGGTGGCGGCGGCTCCTGCGCCCAGTGCAAGTGCCGGGTCACCGAGGGCGGCGGCTCGATCCTGCCGACCGAGGAGTCGCACTTCACCATGGGCGAGAAGAAGGCGGGCTGGCGGCTCTCCTGTCAGGTGCCGGTCAAGCAGGACATGCGCATCGAGGTTCCCGAAGAGGTCTTCGGCGTCAAGAAGTGGGAATGCGAGGTCATCGAGAACCCTAACGTCGCCACCTTCATCAAGGAGCTCAACCTCAAGCTGCCGGAGGGCGAGAACGTCGACTTCCGCGCCGGCGGCTACGTGCAGCTGGTGGCGCCGTCCTACGACATCAAGTTCTCCGATTTCGATATCGACGAGGAATACCGCGGCGACTGGGAGAAATTCAATCTCTTCAACGTCTCCCACAAGAACGACGAAGAAGAAGTGATTCGCGCCTACTCGATGGCCAATTACCCGGAAGAAAAGGGCATCCTCAAGTTCAATATCCGGATCGCCACGCCGCCGCCCAACTCCGGCCATCCGCCGGGGTTAATGTCGACCTACGTCTTCAGCCTGAAGCCGGGCGACAAGATCACGGTGATGGGACCATTCGGCGAGTTCTTTGCCAAGGACACCGATGCCGAGATGGTCTTCGTCGGCGGTGGCGCCGGCATGGCACCGATGCGCAGTCATATCTTCGACCAGCTCAAGCGCCTCGAATCCAAGCGCAAGATCTCGTTCTGGTACGGCGCGCGCTCCTGGCGCGAGACTTTCTACAATGACGAGTATGACCAGCTGGCCGAGGAGTTCGACAACTTCGATTGGCACCTGGCGTTGTCGGATCCGCAGCCCGAGGATAACTGGGAAGGCCCCACCGGCTTCATCCATAACGTGCTCTACGAGAATTACCTCAAGGACCACCCGGCACCCGAGGACTGCGAGTACTACATGTGCGGGCCACCGATGATGAACGCCTCGGTGATCAAGATGCTCACCGACCTGGGCGTCGAGCCGGAGAACATCATGCTGGATGACTTCGGCGGATGAGCGACGGCCGTCGGCGTACACCGACAGGGCCGCATGCGGCCCTGTCATTGATAGTGACACTGGTTGCGGCGTTGGCTCTGGTGTCGTTGGCGGGGTGTGAGCGTGCGCCACAGGTCGAGGCTCACCGCTTCGAGGGGCCGATCTTCGGCACCGGGTACAATGTGACGGTGTATGCCGCACTGGACGAGGCAACCATCGAATCGCTCGATGCGGGCATACGTAGCCAGCTCGAGCAGGTCGATGCGTTGATGTCGACCTACCGGGAAGACTCCGAGCTGTCACGGTTCAACCGCTACCCGGTGGGCGTGCCGTTCTTCCTGTCGCCGGCCACGGCGGAAGTGATACGAGAAGCGCTGCGCATTGCCCGGTTGTCGGACGGCGCTTTCGATGTCACCGTCGGCCCGGCAGTCAACCTGTGGGGGTTCGGGCCCAAGGGGCGTCCCGAGCGGGTGCCAAACTCCGCCGAGCTGGCCAAGGCATTGGCGCGGGTTGATATTGATGCGCTTGTGCTCGAGGGCGATACGCTGACCAAGCGCAAGCCCGTCTACGTCGATCTGTCGGGCATTGCCAAGGGGTATGGCACTGATCGCGTCGCCGACTATCTCGAAAGTCGAGGCCTCGAGGACTACCTGGTCGAGGTCGGTGGCGAGATTCGCACCCATGGCGCCAAGCCGGGCGGCAAGCCGTGGCGCATCGCGGTCGAAAAACCCATCTCCAGCGAGCGAAGTGTGCAGCGGGTCATCGATCTCGGCAACGTCGCGGTGGCCACGTCGGGCGATTACCGCAACTATTTCGTCAGCGACGGTGTGCGCTATTCGCACACCATCGACCCGCGTACGGGACGGCCCATCACCAATCGGGTGGCGTCGGTGACGGTCATTGATGAACGTTGCGCAACCGCCGATGCCTTGGCCACTGCGTTCACGGTGATGGGTGAACGGGCCGGGCTGGAAATGGCCAAACGTGAAAACATTGCAGTGTATTTCGTTGTCAGAACCGATGACGGGTTCGAAACACGCATGAGTCCGGCCTTCGCTCCTTATATGGAAGGAGCCGAGACGGTCGGCGAGGAGGAGGGATCATGACGCTCTGGTTGATAGTTTTCATAGCCATGCTGCTGCTGGTCGCGGCGATGTCGATCGGCGTGATTCTCGGTCGCAAGCCGATCAGCGGTTCGTGTGGCGGCCTGAACAATCTGGGCCTCAAGGATGGCTGCGATATCTGCGGCGGCAAGGACGAGGTCTGCGAAGAAGAAAACCGCAAGCGTGGCGGCCGGACGCGGCGCAGTGCCGATAGCCAGCGTGGGCTTGATCTCGGCTACGACGCCACGCAGCGTTAAGTGATTCGCGGCCAAGCAGTTACCACTCACAAGCAGTTACCACTCAGTAGAGGAGACGCGACAGCCAATGGCAGTGCATAACTACGATGTGGTGGTGATCGGTACCGGCCCGGCCGGTGAGAGCTCGGCGATCAACGCTGCCAAGCATGGCAAGCGCGTGGCGGTGATCGAAAAGCAGCCAGCGGTGGGTGGTAATTGCACGCACTGGGGGACGATTCCTTCCAAGGCGTTGCGTCATCAGGTCAAGCAGATCATGCAGTTCAATACCAACCGCATGTTCCGCGATATCGGCGAGCCGCGCTGGTTCTCGTTCCCCAGGGTGCTCGAGCGCTCGCGAGCGACCATCGAACAGCAAGTCGAGATGCGCACCACCTTTTATGCACGTAACCGGATCGATGTGTTCTTCGGCGTGGCGCGCTTCAAGGATGAGCACACCCTGGTGGTACGCGACAACCACGAAGGCGCCGAGGAACTGGTCGCTCAGCGCATCGTGGTGGCTACCGGCTCAAGGCCCTACCGGCCGGGCGATGTCAACTTCCGTCACCCGCGTATCTACTGCTCGGATACCATTCTCGGCGTGTCCCACACCCCGCGAACCCTGATCATCTACGGTGCCGGGGTCATCGGTTCCGAATATGCCTCGATCTTCTCGGGGCTGGGAGTCAAGGTCGATCTGATCGATACGCGTGATCGATTGCTGTCGTTTCTCGACGACGAGATCAGCGATGCGCTCTCGTATCACCTGCGTCAGCACGGCGTGCTGGTGCGCCACAACGAGGAGTACGAGAGAATCGAGGGCGACGAGGCGGGCGTGGTGGTGCATCTCAAGTCGGGCAAGAAGCTGCGTGCCGACGCCTTCCTGTGGGCCAACGGCCGCACCGGCAACACCGATGAACTGGGCCTCGAGAACGTCGGCCTCGAAGCCAACGGACGCGGCCAGCTGCCGGTCGACGAGCATTACCGCACGATGATCCCGCACATCTACGCGGTGGGCGACGTGATCGGCTGGCCGAGCCTGGCGAGTGCCGCCTACGATCAGGGGCGCAGCGCCAGCGACGACTTTCTCGACGAGCCGTTCCGGTTCGTCGAGGACATTCCCACCGGCATCTACACGATTCCGGAAATCAGCTCGGTCGGCCAGAGCGAGCGCGAACTCACCGAGGCCAAGGTGCCCTACGAGGTGGCCCAGGCGTTCTTCAAGGACACCGCACGGGCGCAGATCACCGGCGATACCGTGGGCATGCTCAAGATCCTGTTCCATCGCGACAGCCTGGAGATCCTGGGCATCCATTGCTTCGGCGACCAGGCCTCCGAGATCGTCCACATCGGCCAGGCGATCATGCGTCAGCCCGGCGAGGCCAACAGCCTCAAGTACTTCATCACCACCACCTTCAACTATCCGACCATGGCGGAAGCCTACCGGGTGGCGGCTCAGAACGGTCTGAATCGCTTGTTCTGATTTCTCGAAAAGCCCGGCCCGTCGCGGCGGGCCGGTTCGCCCAATGACAGACAGGAGCCTTGCCATGCGCCGGGAGCGCCATGCCGGCAGTCGCGACTGGACCTTCACCATCGGCCATGAAGAGCTGGTCATTCATCAGCGCTATGAAGTCCTCAGCATCGTCAACGACGTCATGCTCGGCGTGTGGTTTACGGTGGGCAGCGTGTGTTTCTTCTTCGAAGGCAGTGTCAAGACGCTGGGGGTCTGGCTGTTCGTCATTGGCAGCCTTCAGCTATTGCTGCGGCCGTTGATTCGTCTGCATCGTTACGTGCGCTTCAAGCACCTGCCCGATACCGATCATGACGCCTGACGCCTATACGCTGCGGTATCGATAGACGCGCAGGCTGGGCAGGAAGACCTCGTCCTCGAGCCGTTCATCGCTGCGGCGTGCCCGCGTCCGGTCCCGGGGTGGGCGCGGTAACGGCTCGTTGTGATGGGGCAGGCGGCCATCCGCTGCCGGGATGAACAGCGGCAGCGGCAGGTTCATGGCGCGCCGCTCGCGGCCATCGGCCAAGGGCTCCTGAAAGAACAGGTTGGCGCGCATGACCGGTGCCTGACGTTGTACCTGGGCCAAGGGTTCGCCATCGGGGATGCCTGCCAGTTGCCTGAGCTGGATACGCACGTGGGCGGCCTCGCTGTCGAGTACCAGCAGCTTCTGCTCGGCCTCGCGTACCGTGAGCCGCTTGATCGAACGCCCGCTGCTGTACCAGGCCAGCCTAATCCGCGACACTGGCGCGTCGGCCACCGGAATGTGTCGCCAGCATTGCTTGAGATGCAACCGCGCGAGACCCTGGCCACGCAGGTGGTCGTGCAACGCCGGGTGGCGAAACGGCAGTACCGCCTTGATTTCCGGAACGAGGATTGCCGCCTGCTGACGGATCTGCGCGAGCAGCGCGGCAAAATCGGCCTTGGCGCGGTTGACGCTGGCCACCGCCTCGAGGAGCGCTTCATCGGCGGCTATCAGCGCCACGTAACTGCGGGTGGTACGGCCGTCCTGACCATCCTGATACCAGAAGTCGAACAGCGCCCGGCGTAGCCAGTCGCTGCCGGGGTGAGGCTCGTCGAGCGCCCACGCCTGGCGGGGGGCGCGCTCATAGAGCGTGGCCAAACCCTCGACGCTTTCGATCAGCCGATCAAAGGCGGCTTCCAGTTCGGCGAGCAGGCGATATTGCAGTTCCATCCTTCGATTGACCTTTTATACCGTTATCCAAGCCAATCATAGAAGCCGTGAAGAGATCTGTCACGGGCATGATGGCCTAAAAGACGCTATTGCCCCATGGATTGGGAATAGCGCCTCGGCCAGTCAGGCCTGCTCGGCGCGCGGGTCGCGGCCGATCGGATGGGGCTTGCGCCGCGCCTTGGCCAGGTCGATCTGTTTCTGGCGCTCGGCGGCGCGCGCGCGGGTCTTCTCGGGCAGCGCGTCCCAACAATGCGGGCAGCTGACCCCGGGGCGGTACTTGTGCGAGGCGCGATCCTGCTCGGAGATCGGCCGTCGGCAGGCGTGGCATTGGTCGAACTCGCCTTCGCTGAGATCGTGGCGCACGGTGACCCGGTTGTCGAACACGAAGCAGTCTCCCCGCCACAGCGACTGCTGCTCGGGGACCTGTTCCAGGTAGCTCAGGATGCCGCCCTTGAGGTGGTAGACCGACTCGAAGCCTTCATCGAGCAGGTAGCTCGAGGCCTTCTCGCAGCGAATCCCGCCGGTGCAGAACATTGCCACCTTCTTGTGACGGGCAGGGTCGTAGTGGGCCTTGACGTACTCGGGGAAATCGCGGAACGAGCGTGTCCGGGGGTTGACCGCCCCCTCGAAGGAACCGATCTCGACTTCATAGTCATTGCGGGTGTCGATCACCAGCACCTCGGGGTCGCTGATCAACGCGTTCCAGTCCGTCGGTTCGACATAGCTGCCGACCTTGCGATTGGGATCGACCTGAGGCACGCCGAGGGTGACGATCTCGCGCTTGAGCTTGACCTTGGTACGGTAGAACGGATGGGCGTCGCAGTACGACTCCTTGTGCGCGATATCGGTGAAGCGCGCGTCGCGCCTGAGCCAGTCGAGCAGGGCGTCGATCCCGCCGCGGGGGCCGGAGACGGTGCCGTTGATGCCCTCCTCGGCGATCAGCAGGGTGCCCTTGACGTCGTTGTCGCGCATGACCTCGAGCAGCGGCTCGCGCAGGGCCTGGTAATCGGGCAGCGTGACGAACTTGTACAGCGCCGCCACGACGATGGCTTGACTCATGTCGTTCTCCAGTGGGTCGTCCGCGTAAAGGACGGGCCGGATGATGGTTCCTGCCGCGGGGCGGCCGGCGGCCATTTTAAGTCAATCATCGGCGAAGACAAACGTGGGGCGGGCGACGCGCGGCAACGCGTCGCACCTGAGGGTGGTAGGGGCGACTCCTAGCGGTCGCGGTAACGCTTGGTCAGGTCGCCATAGGCGTCGATGCGTCGATCGCGCAGATAGGGCCACATGCGGCGCACATGCTCGCTGCGGCGCATGTCGAGTTCGACCAGCAGGTTTTCCGGCGCGTCGCCGGCGTGGGCGAGCAGTTCGCCCTGCGGCCCGCAGATGAAGCTGCCGCCCCAGAAGTGGATGCCCTCGCTGACGCCGCTGTGGTCGGGCTCGTTGCCGACTCGGTTGGCGACCAGCACCGGCAGGCCGTTGGCCACGCCGTGGGCGCGCTGGACCAGCGTCCAGGCATCCTTCTGGCGGCCCTTCTCGGGCAGGTCGTCGGGCGGATGCCAGCCGATCGCCGTGGGGTAGAGCAGCAGCTCGGCGCCGGCCAGCGCCATCAGGCGGGCGGCCTCGGGATACCACTGATCCCAGCACACCAGCACGCCGAGCCGACCGAGCGAGGTGTCGATCGGCTCGAAGCCCTGTTCGGCGTCGGCGTCGCCGGGGGTGAAGTAGAATTTCTCGTAGAAACCGGGATCGTCGGGAATGTGCATCTTGCGATAGAAGCCGACGCGCCCGTGATGACGATCCATGACCACGGCGGTATTGTGATAGACTCCCGCGGCGCGGCGTTCGAACAGCGAGCCGACCAGCACGATGTCGAGCTCGCGGGCGAGTTCCGCCAGTCGGGTGGCGGTCGGGCCGTCGAGCGGCTCGGCGAGGTCGAACAGCTCGGCGTCCTCGCTCTGGCAGAAGTAATGGGTGGCATGCAGCTCCTGCAGCAGCACCAGCTCGGCGCCACGCTCGGCGAGCTCGCGGATGCCCGCTTCGCTGGCTTCCAGGCTGCGCGCCTTGTCCGGCCAGGCCTGCTGCTGGACCAGGCCCACCTTGAGGGTCTTTTGCATCTCAACGCTCCTCGTCGTTAGGTGAGAGCCCGGTATCGGCCAGGCTGCCTCGCGGAAGTTGCATGGTCAGGCAGTGTAGACTGCCGTGCTGGCGGATCACACTGCGGCAATCGATGGGGATCACTTCGCGCTCGGGAAAGGCCTCGGCCAGCGCCGCCAGCGCCCGGGCATCGGCGGGGTCGGCATAGACCGGCACCAATACCGCGCCGTTGATGATCAGGAAGTTGGCGTAGGTGGCCGGCAGGCGGTGGCCGTCTTCGGGGTCGAAGCAGGGCCTGGGCCAGGGCAGTGGAATCAGCCGGTAGGGCTCGCCGTCGGCGCGGCGCAGCGCCTCGAGTTCGGCCTGCATGGCGCGCAGTGCGGCATAATGCGAATCGGTCGGATCGTCGCAGCGTACGTAGGCGATGGTCTGCGGATCGCAGAAACGTGCCAGGGTGTCGACATGACTATCAGTGTCATCGCCCTCGAGGTGACCGTGACGCAGCCACAGTACCCGCTCGATGCCCAGCTCGTCGCGCAGCCGCGCTTCCAGCGCCTGACGATCGAGCCGCGGGTTGCGATTGGGATTGAGCAGGCAGGCCTCGGTGGTCAGCAGCGTACCTGCGCCGTCGCTGTCGATGGCGCCGCCTTCAAGTATCAGCTCGCGCGTCTCGACGGGCGCGGCGAACACGC
Organism: Halomonas sp. IOP_31; assembly: GCF_021151495.1. Taxonomy (NCBI): domain Bacteria; kingdom Pseudomonadati; phylum Pseudomonadota; class Gammaproteobacteria; order Oceanospirillales; family Halomonadaceae; genus Halomonas; species Halomonas sp. IOP_31. The sequence goes on from NZ_JAIRBP010000005.1 coordinate 49,033, forward strand.
CGGCGGCTTGGAGTCGTGACGTCAGCGCGTCGTCGCGCGCCGCCGGAAACTTGCCGCCCCAGCCGGTGAAGCGGTAGTCGAGTAGCACCACGCGGCCGTTGCGTTCGATGGCGAGCGGGCCATGGTCACGCGCCCAGCTGTCGTCGCTGGGCGCCAGCACGAACAGCAATCGGGCGCGCTCGATGCCCAGCTGGCGAAAGCTCGCCCCCAGGCGTTGGCGGGTGGCCTCGTCGGCGACGCTGATCAGCACGCGCTGATGGCGGGCGATCGTCACGACCATGGCCTCCAGCGTCGCCTCGATGCGTGGCAGGATCGGTGCCCAGTCGCTCTCCGCGCCGGGCCAGGTAAGCTGTATGGCATCCTGGAGGTGCCATTCGGGGAACAGACGCTGTGTCATGGGGTCTCCATGGTGGCTATCGTAGCGGGCGAGCCGCAAGCCGGGCGGCGCAATTGTAGTCGCCGCCGGGGTCGATGCAAGCCTTATCGAACGCGGCGGGCGAGGCGTCGTCCCGGGTCGCTTGGCCCGGCGATGCGTCGCCGCCAAAAAAACCGTACCATGGGTCGCCTGCCGACAAGGAACCGATGTTGATGCTGGATCGCCTCCCCTTTCTGATCGGGCTGCGCTACGTGCGCGCCAAACGACGCAATCATTTCATTTCATTTATCTCGATGACCTCGATGCTGGGCCTGATGCTCGGCGTGGCGGTGCTCATTCTGGTGCTTTCGGTGATGAATGGCTTCGATCATGAACTGCGTACCCGGGTGCTCGGCATGGTGCCGCACACGCGCATCGAGAAGCCGCAGGGCATGAGCGACTGGAAGCCGCTGGCCGAGCGTCTGGTGCAGCGCGAACATGTGCTGGCGGCCGCGCCCTACATCCAGCAGCAGGGCATGTTTTCGGTCGGCGGGCGCAACGAAGGCGTGCTGGTCTGGGGAATCGAGCCGAAGTACGAGAAGCGCGTATCGATCATCGACCAGAACATGCCGCAGGGTAACCTGGACGACCTGACCCCCGGCGACTGGAATGTCGTGCTCGGAGATCTGCTGGCACGCAATCTGGGCGTCGGCGTCGGCGACCAGGTCACCTTGCTGGTGCCCGAGGCCTCGATCACCCCCGGGGGGGTGTTCCCGCGGCTCAAGCGCTTCACGGTCAGCGGCATCTTCAAGGTCGGTGCGGACCTGGATGCGCGGCTGGCCTACGCCAATATCCAGGACATGCAGACCCTGGCGCGGATGGGCGACAACGTGGGTGGGTTGCGCCTCAAGCTCGACGATCTGTTTCTGGCCAGCGACTTGACCCGCGAGATCGTCCAGGATCTGGGCTATGGCTATCGCGGCATCGACTGGACCTATACCCAGGGCAACCTGTTCCAGGCGATTCAGATGGAAAAGCGCATGATCGGCCTGCTGCTGCTGGTGATCGTCGCCGTGGCGGCGTTCAACATCGTCTCGACACTGGTCATGGTGGTCACCGACAAGCATGCCGACATCGCCATCCTGCGGACCTTGGGCGCGACGCCGCGGACCATCATGGGCATCTTCATCGTCCAGGGGCTGACGATCGGCCTGATCGGCATCGTCGCGGGGGTGGCCCTGGGCATCGGGCTGGCGCTGACGGTGTCGGACATCATTGCTGGCTTCGAGGCGCTCACGGGTATCCAGTTCCTCGATCCCAATGTCTATTTCATCAGCTACCTGCCTTCGCAACTGCTGTGGAGCGACGTGGCCGTGATCGTCGCGGCGGCCTTTGGCCTGAGCTTCCTGTCGACGCTGTATCCCGCCTGGCGGGCGGCGCGAGTCCAGCCTGCGGAGGTATTGCGTTATGAATGAAGCATCTCGATCCACACTTTCTGTTTCTGCCGAGGCTGACACGCGTCAGGTCATGCTCGAATGCCGGGGGCTGGGCCGTACCTACCGCGAAGGCCCGCAGGACGTCACCGTGCTCGACGGGCTCGAACTCGCGGTGCGCGCCGGCGAGCGCGTGGCGGTGGTGGGCAGTTCGGGGTCGGGCAAGACCACGCTGCTCAATCTGCTCGGCGGGCTCGACCAGCCAAGTGGCGGCACCGTGCGTATCGCCGGCCAGGACCTGGCCGGGCTCGACGCCGCCGAGCTGGGGCGCTTTCGCAACCGGCATATCGGTTTCGTCTACCAGTTTCACCACCTGCTGGCCGAGTTCACGGCGCGCGAGAACGTCGCCCTGGCGCTGCTCATCCGCGGTCTCAAGCGCAAGGTCGCCGAGGCGCGGGCCGGTGAAATCCTCGCCAAGGTGGGCATGGCGCCACGTACCGACCACAAGCCCGGCGAGCTGTCCGGCGGCGAGCGTCAACGGGTGGCGATCGCCCGGGCGCTGATAACCGATCCCAGCGTGATGCTGATGGACGAGCCCACCGGCAACCTCGACCAGGCCACCGCCTCGAGCATCCTCGCGCTGATGGACGAGCTCGCCGCGACCGCCGCTTGCGCCTTCGTCGTGGTGACCCACGACCGCGGTCTGGCGGCTCATCAGGATCGGGTGTTGCACCTCGATGGCGGGCGCCTGCAGCCGGCGGGCTAGTTCGGTTCGGCGTGGCGGCGCCGCCGGGCACGGCGCTTCCAGCTGCGTGCCACGTGCCAGCGCCATATCAGGCGAATGATCAGGTTGCTGGCGAGTCCCAGGGTTACCGCCGCGACCAGCGAGCCGAGGATCAGCGGAGGCAGGATGTCGGCCATCTTGGCAGCGATCCAGTGAATGTTGATCTGCTCGGGGACGTGGCGCGCCGGGGTGTTCATCAGCCAGGCACCGAGGCGGTAGTTGGCATAGAAGATGATTGGCATGGTCAACGGGTTGGTCAGCCATACCAGGCCCACCGAGAGCGGCAGGTTGCAGCGCAGCAGCCAGGCGCCCATCGCGGCGACGACCATCTGGAAGGGAATCGGCAGCAAGGCGCAGAACAACCCGACCATGAAGGCATTGCCCACCGAGCGGCGAGTCAGCACCCATAGCGTGGCATTGCCGATCAGGCCGCTCATGAAGCGCAGCGAGCGGTTGCGCTTGAGAACGTCCGGGTGGGGCATGTAGCGCTGTAACAGGCGGCGCGGCATGATCTCGCTCGCTGGCTCGGGTTACGGCTATTATCCATGGTTGGTTGGCGTCCTGCCATGCTCGATCATTGGGAGGTTCCACGCACATCCCCGATCTTCGCTTGCCCCCCGTCGGCCTGGCGCCGCCCCTGGCCAGCGCCGCTATCCTGGGCGGCCTGCTCGGTACGCTGGCATTGCCCGGGCTCCTTGGCGGCCTGGCGCTGGCCCTGCTGATGGCCCTGGCCGTGCGACGTTACCGCCTGGCGCTGCTGATCGCCGTGCTGGCCGTGAGTGCCGGTCAGGTGCTGCTGGCACGCGGCTCGCAACTGCCGCAAGGACTGTCGCGCGCCGATTTGACGACACAGGTCCGGATTCTCTCGTTCAGCGACGAGGGGCGCTTCATGCGACTGCGGCTGGCCGTGGAGGCCTGCCGGCCGCGCGAGTCCGAACGGCCGAGCTGTGCCGCGCTCGACCAGGTACGGGTCAGCTGGTACGACCCGCCGGCGCTGGCAGTGAACGATCGCTGGCGGCTGACGCTGCGGCTGCGTCCGTCGGCCGGCTTTGCCAACCCGGATAGCTTCGATTACGGCGCCTGGCTGTGGCGCGAGGGCATCGATGCTACCGGCTACGTTCGCGATGCGCCGCCACCGCAGCGCCTGGCCGTGGGTCGGCCGGGGGTTCGCCAGACGGCGCTCGGTTATCTCGACCGGCATGTCGACGACCCGCTGGCCCGACGTTGGCTGGCGGCCTTGACGTTGGGTGCGGCCGAGCGGCTCGATAGCGCCGACTGGGAACTGCTCAATGCCACCGGTACGACCCACGTCATGGTCGTCTCGGGCCTGCACGTCGGCCTGGTGGCGGCGCTGATGCTGGGGCTGACGCGCGGTCTGGCCCGGTTGGTCACACCCCGGCGCTGGCGGCTGGCAACCTGGCCCTGGTGGTGTGCCGCGGCGGCGGCGATCGGCTACGCCTGGTTGGCGGGACTCGAGCCACCGGCCCTGCGGGCGATGATCATGACCCTGATCGGGCTATGGGTCGCCAGTGGGCGGCACGCACCCGGCCCCTGGCAGGGCTGGTGGCTGGCGCTGGCGGTCATCGTGTTGCTCGACCCGTTGGCGCTGTGGCGTCCCGGGCTGTGGTTGTCCTTCGTTGCCGTGGGCCTGCTGATCGTGATCTGGCAGGGGCGCACGCGACCCAGCGGTGGCCGGGGTTGGCTGCTGGCGTTGCTGCGCACGCAAGGCCTGCTGGCGCCGCTGATGGCGGCGGCGGTACTGCTGGCCTTCGATCGGTTGGCGCCGGCGGCGCCGCTGGTCAACCTACTCATCGTGCCTGTAGTGGGCAGTCTGATGGTGCCGCTGGGGCTGGCTGGCTGGTTGCTGGCCTGGGTGCCGCCGCTGGCCGAAGGCCTCTGGCAGTTGTTCGCGCTGCTGGCCCACGCGCTGCAGGCGCTGCTGGTCTGGGGCGAAAGCGTGATGCCGTTGTGGCAGCCACCGGCTTGGCAGGCCTGGCCGCTGGCCCTGGGGTTGGTCCTGCTGACGGCATTGTGGGCGCTGCCCGGAGTGGCGCGCACCCCGCGTTGGGTCGGTAGCGCGGCACTATTGCTGATGGCCATGACGCTGACGCCGCCGAATATTACGACCGGTACGCTGCAGGTGCGTGTCAACGACGTCGGCCAGGGGCAGCTGTTGGAGCTGCGTACGGCAAATCACCGCTTGCTGTACGATACCGGGCCGCGTTTTCGCTCCGGCTTCATGCCGCTGGAAACGCTCTGGCCGCCTGGCCAGGCCTTCGATGCGGTCATCGTCAGCCACAGCGATCGCGATCACGCCGGCGGCATGGCGGCGCTGCGCGAGTTGCACGATGTCGGACGCTGGTACTCGCCGGGCGTTGTCGGGCTGGGCGTGGACGATCGTGCCTGCCGGGCGGGTAGCCGTTGGCGCTGGGATGGGGTCGAGTTTCGTTTCCTGGGGCCCCCGGCGGGAGCCGACCTGGCCGGGCGCGAGTCCAACGACCGCTCCTGCGTGTTACTGGTCGAGGCCGGCGATCAGCGTCTGCTGGTCAGTGGCGATGCCAGCGCCGAGGTCGAACGACGCCTCGCGGAGGCTTTGCCGGGCCCGGTCAGCGTGCTGGTGGCAGGGCATCACGGCAGCCGCAGCAGCTCGTCGCCGAGCTGGGTCGCGGCCAGTCGGCCTTCGCATGTGGTGTTCAGCGCCGGGCGCGACAATCCGCTCGGACATCCGGCGGCGAGCGTGGTGCGGCGCTTCCGCGCCGCCGGCAGTTGCCTGTGGAATACCGCCACGGACGGCGCGGTGACCTTCCGGCTGGGGGGCCAATCGGCGCATCCGGTGGCTGTCGAACGCGAGCCGGCGGGCTGGCGTGGCGGTGTCGATGGGCGCTGCCATGCGGTAGAATCGCCGTACCGGGACGCCTTCGCGCAAGAGTAGCTTAGCTGCGTTCGGGGTGGTTGCGTTCGGACCCGTGTGGGTGGCTCTCGAGGAACAGGCAGGGCAATGATGGAGCCGCGGATAGATCGGCTGATGACCGGGAGATGGGCTGAATGAACATGTACGACGCTTTACTGGCCGGCGGCCTGTTGATGCTGCCCCTCGTGGGCTGCTCACTGTTCGCGACGCTGATCATCCTCGAGCGGTTGTGGAGCCTGCGCATTGCGCGGATCGCTCCGCCACATCTTGGCCAGGAGGTCTGCGAGCTGATCCAGCAGGGGCAGGTCAACCTCTACTGGCTGGAGAGCCACTCGCCACTCGGCGGCATTCTCGCGGCGGGGCTGCGCAATGCCCGGCTGGGTCAGGACCAGGTACGCGCCCGGCTCCAGGAGGCGGCGACCGCGGTGATCCACGACATGGAGCGCTTTCTCAGTCCGCTGGGGACGATCGCCTCGATCACCCCGCTGATCGGTCTGCTGGGCACGGTGGTGGGGATGATCCAGGTCTTCGCGGTGATCGTTTCCGCCGAGGGCGCCGAACAGACCGCCGAGCTCGCCGGCGGCATCTCCCAGGCCTTGGTGACTACTGCCGCAGGGCTGACCGTGGCGATTCCGGCCTTGATGTTCCACCGCTATTTTCAGCGGCGCGTCGAGGACATCACGGTACGCATGGAGGAGCAGGCCGGGCAGGTGGTCGAGTTTCTCGCCCATCATGGCAGCGAGCTGACACTGGCCGAGCGGCGCGACCTGCGTGGAGCGCGCCCATGAAGTTCGCTCGACGCCACCGGGAGCCGGCAGAGGTCAATCTCACGCCGCTGATCGACGTGGTATTCCTGCTGTTGATTTTCTTCATGGTCTCGACCACCTTCGAGACGCGCGAGGCGCTGGAGCTGACGCTGCCGGCGAGTGAGAGTGGTGCACCCGTCAGCGCTTCGCCGGTGACCGTGGTGGTGACCCGCGGCGGCGACTACCGGCTGGACGGTCGAACCTTCACGGCCACCGAGATGCTGCGCCAGGCGCTGAGTGAACGCGCCGGCGTGGCCCGCGAACAGGGGCTGGTGGTGGAAGCCGACGGTCAGGCCAGCCACGCGGCGGTGGTCGGAGCCCTCGACCAGGCGGCCGCGCTGGGTATCCAACGCGTGCGCATCGCTACCCGCGCGCCGTCAGAACCTCTCAACCAAGCGGAGACGCCGTGACCCAAGCAACCAGCTGGACCCTCTATCGGCGCTTGATCGGCTATGTGCGCCCGTACTGGAAGTACTTCACTGCGGCGTTCGTCGGCTACGCAATCTACGCCGCCTCGAGTACTGCGCTGGCCGAGATGATGAAGCGCCTGATCGAGGGCATTCAAAATCCCGATGCCGCTTTTCGGCTATTCCTGCCGCTGTTCGTGATCGGCATGTTCGCGCTGCGCGGCGTGGGGACCTTTCTCGGCACTTTCTACATGAGTAACGTGGCGCGTAACGTGGTGCATTCGCTGCGTTGCAGCGTGTTCAATCACATGCTCCACCTGCCCGGGCGCTTCTTCGACTCGCACTCGAGCGGGCACCTGATCTCGCGGGTCACCTATCACGTCGAGCAGGTCACCGGCGCAGCGACCAATGCGATCACCATCATCCTTCGTGAAGGCCTGTTCGTGATCGGTCTGATCGGCTATCTGCTGTGGACCAACTGGCTGCTGACCATGCTGTTTCTCACCGTGACGCCGCTGATCGGGCTGGCGGTGAGTTATGCCAGCAAGCGTTTCCGGCGCATCTCGCGACGCATCCAGCACTCGATGGGGGACGTCACCCATGTTGCCTCCGAGGCGCTGACCGGCTACAAGGTGGTGCGCACCCACGGTGCCGAGGACTACGAGAAGCGCCGCTTCGCCGCCGCCAGCGCCTATAACCGCGATCAGAGCCTCAAGGAAGCGCTGACCAAGGCGACCAGCACGCCGATCATCCAGTTGCTGGTGGCGATGGCGCTGGCCGGCCTGGTGTGGCTGGCGATGGCGCCGAGCCTGATGGCCAACATGACGCCCGGCGAATTCGTCGCCTTCATCACTGCTGCTGCGTTGATGGCCAATCCAATCAAGCAGCTCACCGACATCAACTCGGTCATCCAGAAGGGCCTGGCGGCCGCCAGCGAGCTGTTTCGCCTGCTCGAGGTGCCGGTCGAGATCGATGAAGGGCGGCGCGAGCCCGCGGCAATCGCCGGACGAGTCGCCTTCGAGGGCGTGCATTTCGCCTACGGCGACGATCAGCCCGACGTGCTCAAGGGCATCGATCTGCACGTCGAGGCTGGCGAGATGATCGCCATCGTCGGCCGCTCGGGTAGCGGCAAGTCGACACTGGTCAATCTATTGCCGCGCTTCTATCGGCCGACCCGGGGCCGCGTGACGATCGATGAGGTGGCCGTCGAGGACTATCGCCTGTCGCCGCTGCGTCGTCAGATCGCGCTGGTCTCGCAGCAGGTGACGCTGTTCAATGCCTCGGTCGCCGCCAACATCGCCTACGGCGTGCCCGATGCCGATCGCGAGGCGGTCGAGGTCGCGGCGCGGGCGGCCTATGCCGACGAATTCATCGCCCAATTGCCGCAGGGCTACGACACCGTGGTCGGCGACAACGGCGTGATGCTGTCCGGCGGCCAACGCCAGCGCCTGGCGATCGCCCGGGCGATCTTCAAGGACTCTCCATTGCTGGTGCTGGATGAAGCGACCTCGGCGCTGGACAGCGAATCCGAGCGCTACATCCAGCGTGCGCTGGAGGAGGTCTGCCGCGGACGCACCACCTTCGTCATCGCCCACCGCCTGTCGACCATCGAGCGCGCCGATCGTATCCTGGTGATGGAGCAGGGCCGGATCGTCGAGAGTGGCAGCCACAGCGAGCTGCTCGAGCGCGAGGGCGCCTACGCGTCGCTCTACCGGCTGCAGTTTCAGGAAGCGGCGGCATGAGTCGGCTGAGCGAGGCCTGGTATCGCGACGCCGCCTGGCTGCAGACGCTGCGACCCCTGGCCTGGCTTTACCGCCAGGTGGTCGGCGCCCGCCAGCGAGCCTACGCGGCAGGACGCAAGACCCGGTGGCGCTCGCCGGTGCCGGTGATCGTGGTCGGCAACCTGACCCTGGGCGGCACCGGCAAGTCGCCGCTGGTCGCCTGGCTGGCGCGCTGGCTGGCGGAGCAGGGCTGGCAGCCGGGCATCGTCTCGCGCGGTTACGGCGGCGATGCGCCGCGTTATCCGCTGTACGTCAACGTCGACAGCGATGCCGCGCAGAGCGGCGACGAGCCGTTGATGCTCGCCCAGCAGACCGGGCTGGCGGTGGTGGTCGATCCCGATCGCCCGCGCGGCGCGCGCAAGCTGATCGCCGCCGGTTGCGATATCGTGATCGCCGACGACGGCCTGCAGCATCTGGCGCTGGGCCGCGATATCGAACTGGTGGTGGTCGACGGCGCGCGCGGCTTCGGCAACGGCCATTGCCTGCCGGCGGGGCCGTTGCGCGAGCCGCTGGAGCGTCTGCGCACGGTCGACGCGGTAATAATCAACGGCGCGCCGACGGTGGCGGGCTTGCCGACCGGCGGGTATGCCATGACGCTGGCGCCGGCGCGCTGGCGGCATCTCACCGACGGCGTCTGCTATCCGGTCGAGCAGCTGCCGTTCGCCGGGCGTGTGCACGCGCTGGCGGGGATCGGCCATCCGCCGCGTTTCTTCGCCACGCTCGCGGCGCTGGGCGTCGAGCACGACGCCCATCCGTTGCCCGACCATCATCGCTATAGCGCCGGCGATCTGTGCTTCGCCGACAATCGTCCGGTGGTGATGACCGCCAAGGACGCCGTCAAGTGCCGACGGTTCGCCAATCAGCGCTGCTGGGCGCTGGATGTCGAGGCCCGGCCGGAGCCGGCATTCGTCGCCTGGCTGCGCGACCGGCTCGAAACCCTACAACCCGCGACCTGCGAGGTAACTCATGGATAAGGAACTGCTGGCCATGCTGGTCTGCCCGCTTTGCCAGGGCAAGCTCAAGTACGACCGCCAGCGCGGCGAACTCAAGTGCCACTTCGATGGCCTGGCGTACCCGATCCGCGACGACATCCCGGTGATGCTCGAGGAAGAAGCGCGCGTCATGGATGTCGACGAGAAGCTCCACAAGCGCGCCGGCCCCGGCGATGCGCAACCGGGGGCAGCGTCTTGAGTCGGATCGCAAGTCAGGACGTGGGCGAAGCCGCCGAGCACTTTGTGGTGGTGATTCCGGCCCGCTACGGTTCCAGCCGCCTGCCGGGCAAGCCGCTGCTCGACATCGCCGGCCAGCCGATGGTGGTGCGTGTCTGGCAGCAGGCGATCGCCAGCGGCGCGGGGCGGGTGGTGGTGGCCACCGACGACGCGCGCATCCTGCGGGCGGTGGAGGCCGCCGGCGGCGAGGCGCTGATGACCCGCGTCGACCACCCTTCGGGCACCGACCGGCTCGCCGAGGTCGCCGAGACGCTGGGGCTTTCCGCCGAGACCATCGTGGTCAACGTGCAGGGCGACGAGCCGCTGTTGCCGCCCTCGGCCATCGCTCAGGTGGCGCTCAGGCTGGGCGACGACGCCGAAGCTTCGATCGCCACGCTGGCCGAGCCGATCAGCGACATCGAGACGCTGTTCAACCCCAATGTGGTCAAGGTGGTGCGCGACATCCACGGCCGGGCGCTGTACTTTTCCCGGGCGCCGATTCCTTGGAATCGAGAGGCCTGGGACCGCGAGCAATTCGCTGCACGCCCCGAGGCCTTGGCGACCGATGCCTGGCTGCGTCACCTCGGGCTCTACGCCTACCGTGCCGATTTTCTGGCCGCCTACGTCGACTGGCTGCCGAGCCCGCTGGAGCAGTTGGAGCAGCTCGAGCAGTTGCGCGCCCTGCATCACGGCCGGCACATCCAGGTGGGCCTGGCTCGCCAGGCCCACCCGGCGGGCGTCGACAGCGTCGAGGATCTCGAGCGCGTACGCGGCCTCTTCGCAGGCTAGCCGCCAGGCTGCAGCGTTTCTTTCGCACTAGTCGCCGAGGCTCCAGGTCATGATCCGCGTACCGTTCGTCTGTCTGGGCAATATCTGCCGTTCATCCACCATCGAAGGCGTGCTGCGCGCGCGGCTCGCCGCCGCTGGCCTGGACCGGCAGGTCGAGGTCGATTCCTGCGGGATCGGCGATTGGCATGCCGGCAAGGGCCCGGATCGTCGCGCGCTCGAGGCGGCGCCGCGATGATTCGTCACGATGTCGACCTCGGTGCGGCCAATACCCTGGGGCTGGCGTGCCGCGCCGAGCGTTTCGCCGCGCTCGCCGATCTCGACGAGGCGCGGCGGGTGCTTGGCGAGGCGCGCCGCAATGGCTGGCCGGTCAGCGTGCTGGGCGGCGGCAGCAATTTGATTCTGCGTCCCTGGCTGCCGGGGCTGGTAGTGCAGGCCGAGTTCGCCGACTGGTGGCTGGAAGCGCTCGACGCGAAGACGCTGCGCGTGCATGTCGAAGCCGGCATGAACTGGCATGCGTTGGTCCAAGCGCTGGCGGCGCACGAGCTGTGGGGAACCGAGAACCTGGCGCTGATACCCGGGCGCGTCGGCGCGGCGCCGATCCAGAACATCGGTGCCTATGGCGTCGAGCTCGCCGATCTGCTGGAGAGCGTGCACCTTATGTATCTCGACGACGGGCGCGAGGCGGTCCTGAGTCGCGACGAGTGCGCCTTCGGCTATCGCGACAGTGTCTTCAAGCACGCCCTCGACGGCCGGGTGCTGATTACCCGACTGGTGCTGCGCCTGTCCACCCGACCGGCGCCGCGGTTCGATTATGGCGATCTGGCCGCGCGGCTGAGCCCTTCGCCCAGCGCCAGCGAGGTGGTCGCCGCGGTCAGTCAGGTGCGCCGCGAGAAACTGCCCGACCCTGCGCTGCTCGGCAATGCCGGGAGCTTCTTCAAGAACCCGGTGGTCGCGGCCGAGCGCGCCCAGGCCTTGCTGGCCGAGTATCCGACGATGCCGCATTTCCCGCTCGGCGATGGGCGCGTCAAGCTGGCCGCCGGCTGGCTGATCGACCAATGCGGCCTCAAGGGGCTGCGAGAAGGGCATGTCGGCGTTCATGATCGCCAGGCGCTGGTGCTGGTGCACCACGGAGGGGGCAGCGTCGATGAGCTGCTGGCGCTGGCGAATCGCGTCGCCGCCACCATCGTCGAGCGCTTCGGGGTGACGCTGGAGCGCGAGCCGCGCCTGCTGGGCAGGGCATTGCCGTAAGCGCTGTCCATCAGGGCGGGAGGCAACGAAGACGCCTCGTCGGCGAACCGGCGAGGCGTCTGGTATAACTGGTGGCTACGCCCTGATTCGAACAGGGGACCCCATCATTATGAGTGATGTGCTCTAACCAGCTGAGCTACGTAGCCCTTCAACGGAGGCGAATATTACCCATAACACCTTGAGGTGTCAACGTTATCCGTACGAACAGCCGGGTGTTCAGACATTGAAGCGGAAGTGCACCACATCGCCGTCCTTGATCACGTACTCCTTGCCCTCGAGACGCCACTTGCCGGCCTCCTTGGCGCCGGCTTCGCCGCCCAGCGCAACGAAGTCCTTGTAGCCGACCACCTCGGCACGGATGAAGCCCTTCTGGAAATCGGTATGAATCACCCCGGCGGCCTCCGGCGCGGTGGCACCGACCTTGACCGTCCAGGCGCGCACTTCCTTGACCCCGGCGGTGAAATAGGTCTGCAGGCCGAGCAGGCTGTAGCCGGCGCGGATCACCCGGTCCAGGCCGGGCTCGCTCATGCCCATCTCGTCGAGGAACAGGCCGCGCTCCTCGGCGTCGAGTTCGGCGATCTCGGCTTCGAGCTGGTTGCACACCGGCACCACCACGGCGCCTTCCTCGGCGGCGATTTCGCGGACCACGTCGAGATAGGGATTGGTCTCGAAGCCGTCCTCGTTGACGTTGGCGATGTACATGGTCGGCTTGAGGGTCAGAAAGCCGAAACTCTTGACCTGGCGCTTGTCCTCGTCGGAAAGACCGAAGCTTCTCAGCGGCTGGCCCTCGGCGAGGTGTGGCTGGATGCGGTCGAGTACCGCCTTGGTGGCGGTGGCGTCCTTGTCGCCGCCCTTGACCGCGCGCGCCAGGCGCTGGCTGGCGCGCTCGACGGTATCCAGGTCGGCCAGCGCGAGCTCCATGTTGATGATCTCGATGTCGGCGCGGGGATCGACCTGGTTGGCGACATGGATGACGTTGTCGTTGTCGAAGCAGCGCACCACATGGGCGATCGCCTCGGTCTCGCGGATATTGGCGAGGAACTGGTTGCCGAGACCTTCGCCCTTGGAGGCGCCGGCGACCAGCCCGGCGATATCGACGAACTCCATGGTGGTCGGAATCACCTTCTCGGGCTTGACGATCTCGGCCAGCTTGTCGAGGCGCGGGTCGGGCATCGGCACGATGCCGGTATTCGGTTCGATGGTGCAGAACGGGAAATTCTCGGCGTCGATACCCGACTTGGTCAATGCATTGAAGAGCGTGGACTTGCCGACGTTGGGCAGGCCGACGATGCCGCAATTGAAACCCATGATGTGGTCCTGAAGATGCAGAAAGGCGTGAACGCAATGGCGGGTATTCTACGGGAAATGAGCTGTAAGCTGTAAGCCGTAAGAAACCCAAAACCCGGACCATTGCCTTGTATGGCGTCTCGTCCTGATTCCGTTGGTTTTTCTTCCAGCTTAAAGCTTCAAGCTTATGGCTACGCTTTTCAGCCTCAGGCGGAAAAGCTGTGCAGGCGATTCATGGCCTTGGCCCAGTCGCCGCCCAGGGCGTCGGGTAGCGTGCGAAGGCACTCGTCGAGCGCGGCATCGATGGCCTGGCGTTCGGCCTTGCCGGGCCGCCCCAGCACATAGTTGGTGACCTGCTTGGCGTCGCCGGGGTGGCCGATGCCGATGCGCAGGCGATGGAAGGCATTGCTGTTGCCCAGCGCGCTGATGGTGTCGCGCAGCCCGTTGTGGCCGCCATGACCGCCGCCGGTCTTGTAGCGAGCGGTGCCGGGATCGATGTCCAGCTCGTCATGGGCGACGAGCAACTCGTCGGGGGCGAGCTTGAAGAACTGGCAAAGCGCGGCGACAGCCGCGCCGCTGCGGTTCATGAAGGTGGTCGGATTGAGCAGGTGCAGATCGCGTCCGGCGTAGTGGATCTTGGCGTATTCGCCGAGGAACTTCTTCTCCATGCGCAGCGGCGTGTGGCTGTCGCGCGCCAGGGCTTCGACCAGCCAGGCACCCGCATTGTGCCTGGTTTCGGCGTAGTTCGCGCCTGGATTGCCCAGGCCGATGATCGCTTTGACGTGGCTCATGCAGGTGCCTTGCTGGTTGCGTCCCGGACAGGTGCCGATTACTCGGACTTGTCCTTGCTCTGTTCTTCGCCGCTCTCGTCCTGCACTGTGTCTTCTTCCTCTTCATCGGCAGCAGCGACTGTCGGACGGGTGATGCTGGCCACACCGGCATCATGCTCTTCGCCGTGAGACAGCTCGACCAGCGTCACGCCCTGCGGCAGCTTGAGATCGGACAGGTGCAGGGTGTCGCCGATAGCGAGTTCCGCAATGTCGACTTCCAGATATTCCGGAAGGTCCTTCGGCAAGCAGCTGACTTCGACTTCATTGGCCAGTACGTGCAACACGCCGGTCTTTTCCTTGATGCTCTGGTTGCTGTCTTCGCCGATCACATGCAGCGGCACGTTGAGTGTCATCTCATGCGTCGCGTCGACACGCAGGAAGTCGGCGTGAGTGACCAGTGCCTTGAAGGGATGGCGCTGCAGGTCACGGACGACGACCTGTTCCTTGGCGCCATCGACATCGATGTTGATGATCGATGAGAAGAACGCCTCTTCCTCGATCGCCTTGTAGAAGGCCGGCTTGTCGATGGTGATCGGCTGCGGTGCCTTTTCGCCGCCATAGATGATGGCAGCGACCTGCTGGTTCTCACGACGCAGGCGGCGGCTCGCACCTTTCCCCAGGTCGTGACGAACATTGGCGGTGAGTTGATAATCGGACATTGATGTAACCTCGCGGGTTTGAAATAAGGAAATCGCCATCGCCCGCGACCAGACGATGGCGTTTCCGGTAGCGCCTCGCGGCGCACGTATCCGAGGCAAATGCCTCAACGCGGTGTTCCCGAAATTGCTCAGTGGAACATCGCGCTTACGGATTCTTCGTTGCTGACTCGGCGGATCGCCTCGGCGATCAGCCCGGCAACCGACAGCTGGCGGATCTTGCCGCTGCGCCGCGCGGTTTCGGACAGCGGAATGGTATCGGCCACGACGAGTTCGTCAAGCACCGATCCGCTGATGTTGTCGACCGCGGGACCGGACAGGATCGGGTGCGTGGCGTAGGCGACGACGCGACGGGCGCCGTGATCCTTGAGCGCTTCGGCAGCCTTGCACAGCGTGCCGGCGGTATCGACCATGTCGTCGACCACCACGCAGGTGCGGTCCTCGATCTCGCCGATGATGTGCATCACCTGGGCGTGATTGGCTTGTGGACGGCGCTTGTCGATGATCGCCAGGTCGGCATTGAGCTGCTTGGCGATGGCGCGCGCGCGCACCACGCCGCCGACGTCCGGCGAGACGACGACCAGGTCGTCGTAATTCTGGCGCTCGATGTCGTCGAGCAGGATCGGCGAGCCATAGACGTTGTCGACGGGCACGTCGAAGAAACCCTGAATCTGATCGGCGTGCAGGTCCATGGTCATCACCCGGTCGACGCCGGCCTTGACCATCACGTCGGCGACCACCTTGGCCGAGATCGGCACGCGGGCCGAGCGTACCCGGCGGTCCTGACGGGCATAGCCGAAGTAGGGCACCACGGCGGTGATCCGCGCAGCGGACGCGCGGCGCAGCGCGTCCACCATGAAGATCAGTTCCATCAGATTGTCGTTGGTCGGGGCGCAAGTGGACTGCAGGATGAAGACGTCCTTGCCGCGAACGTTCTCGTTGATCTCGACCGCGATTTCGCCATCGCTGAACTGGCCGACCGTGGCATGTCCCAGCCGGTTGTCGAGTGCCTCGGCAACCTTGCGGGCGAGTTCGGGATTGGCGTTCCCGGCGAAAACCATCAATTTAGACACGCGCAGCCACCTTTGGAGTCTTCAGGGATCTCTGGAGCGGATTGAGCACTCGCGCAGGGAAATGGCTGGGGTACCAGGATTCGAACCTGGGAATGGCGGCACCAGAAGCCGCTGCCTTACCACTTGGCGATACCCCAGTAACCGTGCCCTTCACTAGCCGGCGACGCGCTGCGTCGCCGGCTTACCGCCTTGATCATGAAGCTGAGATCAGCGTCCCGATCGAGGCAGGCCCAGCGCCTGATGGAGGGGGGACGTGTTGCGACCGCGCGCCTTGAAGGCATGCCAGCCCTCGTCAACACGGGCGAGTATGCTATCGGCCTGGTCCTCGTGCGTCAATCGGCAAAAGACGCAGGCACCGGTTCCGGTCAGCAGGCTCGGGGCGAAGTCGGACAGCCAATCGAGCGCTTCGCCCACGCCCGGATAGAGCCGGCGCACGGTCGGCTGACAATCGTTGCGCCAGGCGTGCGGCCCCTCCTGCAGGGCGCGCGTCATACTAATGGGGAGGCTGTCGCGTGTCAATTGCGACGCCCCGAATACCGCGGGCGTGGCGATCTCGACCCCGGGATGAACGATCACGAACCAGGGGGTGTCGAGTTCGACCGGCGTCAGCCGCTCGCCGATGCCTTCGGCCCAGGCGGCGTGGCCGTGGACGAATACCGGCACATCGGCGCCCAGGCGCAGGCCCAGCTCGGCGAGTGCCTCCAGCGATACGGAAAGCTTCCAGAGGCGGGCCAGGCCGAGCAGGGTGGTGGCGGCGTTCGAGCTTCCCCCGCCCAATCCGCCGCCCATCGGCAGGCGCTTGGTCAGGGCGATGTCGGCGCCAAGGCGACAGCCGCTGCGCTCCTGGAGCAGCCGTGCCGCGCGCACGATCAGGTTGGTCTCATGATCGACCCCCGGCAGCGCCGGCGTCAGCGTGATCCGCTGGTCCTCGCGACGTCTCAGCTTCAGCGTATCGCCGTGATCGAGAAACTGGAACAGCGTCTGCAGCTCATGATAGCCGTCCGCGCGGCGGCCGGTGATATGCAGCAGCCGATTGAGCTTGGCCGGCGCCGGCAGGCTGAGCTCAGCCATCGCCGGGTTCCGCGGCGCCCGGTTGCCACTCGTTGACAACCAGCGTGGCGCGCCAGTCGGCGAAGCTCATCACCATGCGCCGCGGCAGCCACAAGTCATCCGCCTGGGTCCAGTCACGGTAGTCGATCACCCAGCCGGCCTGGCGCAGGCGCTGGGGGAAATTCAGCGCATCGCGGGTCAACTGGTATTCGACGATCGGCGACGGCAGTCCGCGCACCCAGTTGTCGAGCGCCGAGATCGGCAACGACCAGCCGAGCTGTTGCTCCATCAGTTGCTCGGGCGTATCGGCTGCGTAGCGACCCTCGCCGGTGGTCAACACCACGCCGTCAGGGCCGCCTTCGAGCACGCTGCGTCCGGCGCCGAACGGGCCGCTGATCAGCATGCGGTAACGCCCGGCGCGCTGCGTCCAGTCGAGGTTGGCGCTTTGCGCGTCGTTCGGCGTGCGCAGGCCCAGCTTGCCGGCCAGGCGCCAGCTGTCCAGTGCCTCGAGACGCGGCTTCTGATCGGCCCAGTCGCCCTTTTCGCGGGGTGATTCGGGAGCGGGCGACTGGCTGGCGCAGCCGGCCAGCAGCGCCAGGCCGAGAGTCATCGCGGCAAGTCGTCGCATGGCATTATTCCGTGTTGGTGATCGTCGTGGGGTCGAGTTCGGGGATGCGTTCGAGCAGCGCATCGACCCGTGGGCGCTCGGCATAGCGCTCGAGCGCCTCTTCGATCAGCGCACGCGCTTCATCGCGGCGTTCGAGTCGCCACAGCACTTCGGCCAGGTGAGCGGCGATCTCCTGGTCCGGCTGCAGACGATAAGCCTCGCGCAGGTAGGGCAACGCCTGCTGGTCGTCGCCCAGCTTGTGATAGACCCAGCCCAGGCTGTCGATGATCGCCGGGGACTCGGGTTGCAGGCGATAGGCACGCTCGATCAACTTGCGCGCTTCGTCGAGGCGCGACGTCTCGTCGGCCAGGGTATAGCCCAGCGCATTGAGTGCCATGGCATTGCGCGGCTCGCGTTCGATAATCTGACGAAGGTCGCGCTCCATGCCCGCCAGGTTGCCCTGGCGATAGCGAAACATGCTGCGGGTGAAGCGCAACGGGGTGTCGTCCGGATACCGGGTCACGGCCTGGTCGAGCAGTTGCCGGGCGGCGTCGATCCTGTCTCGCGCCTGGAGCAGATCGACTTCCAGGCCGATCAGCTCGGCGTAGGCGGTGGGATGGCGCAGGCGCTCGCTGCGCAGGAAGGTTCGCGCGTCGGCCAGGCGGCCGGTGTCGGCGAGCATCGACGCGGCGCGCTGGCGAGCCTCGATGAAGCCATCGCCGGTGGGCACCTGGCGATAGTAAAGCAGCGCATTGTCGATCTCGCCGGCCTGCTCGGCGATGCTGCCGAGCATGATGAAGGCCAGCGGCGGCGGCGTCGGCTGGCTGTCGACCAGCGCTAGCAGCAGGCGCCGGGCCGGCGCCGGATGCGCTTCCTCGAGATACAGCTGGGCCAGTGCCAGGCGCAGTTCGACGGAATCGGAATTTTTCGCGAGCAGGGTATTGATGCGCGCCTCGGCGCTTTCCACTTGATCGAGGCGCAGTTGCGCGCGGGCCAGCAGCAGGATGAAGCGGCTGTCGTCCCCGGCGTTTTCGAGTCCGCGCAGCGCGGCGTCGCGGGCATCGGTATTGCGGCCTTCCTGAAGGGCGATGCGCGCCCTTGCGAGCCACAGTCCGGCAAGTGTCGGATAGCTCTCGGCGAGCCGGTCGAGACGAGCATCGGCACGTGCGGTTTCGCCGTTGGCGGCTTCCAGCAGGGCGGTGGCGAGTGCCGCATCGGGCTGCCCATCACGGGCCTGCAGATAGCGCCGTAGGCGCTCGATCAGCGGCGCAACGTCTATTCTCTTTTTGATGGCGGCCTCGGCGAAGCCGGTCAGATCGCCCTGGCCGCCGCGCTCAGCCAGGGCCAGGCGCTGCTCGAGGCTGGCTTGCCAGTCGCCGCGCTCCAGCGCCAGGTTGGCCAGCAAGCGGGCGGGGGCTTCGGCCTGCGGCGCCAGGCGTCGCCAATGCTCGGCGGCCCGGGCCTGCAGTTGCGGGTCGTCGGTGTAGCGTGCGGCCAAGGTGGCGCGCTCGGCCAGTGCCGGCGACTCATAGCGCTCGGCGGTTTCCAGGTAGCCGCGGGCGGCGCGCTCGAAATCACCGCGCTGGCCGGCGATCTCGGCGGTCAGCAACGTCGCCAGGCTCTGGGCGTCCAGGCCCTTTTGCACCGCTGGGGCCGAGGCCAGCGGATCGGTCAGTGGCGGCGGTCGGTCGGCCAGCCCCTGGCAACCGGCCACCAGGGCCGCTGCCAGAACAGTCACAAGCAAGCGTGCGCGCATGCTTCCCTCATTCCAGAGCCGGTAGTCATCCCGTGATCATCCCTGCTGCGCGGGGTGGGGGCGTGCCGTCAGCATACCGATTCGCCGACCCCGGGCAAAGCAAAGCCTTGTGCGGGCGGCCTTCGAAGCCGCGGCGTCTGTGATATTCTTGGCGGCTTGAATGGCGCCTCGCGCCTGGCGATTTTTCATCTGCGTGACGGGAGTGGTATGGCGTCGAAATCTATCTATCGGGTGGTCTTTCACAACCAGGGGGAAATCTGGGAGCTTTATGCCCGGGAGATCTTCCAGAGCGATCTGTGGGGCTTCATCGAGCTCGAGGCGTTCGTCTTCGAGGATGTCTCGAAAGTGGTGGTCGATCCTTCGAGCGAGAAACTGCGTCGCACCTTCGATGGCGTGACCCGCAGCTATATTCCGCTGAACGCCATCGTGCGCATCGATGAAGTGGAGCGCGAGGGCACGCCCAGGGCCGTCAAAGCGGACAGCAAGGTCGCCGAATTTCCGCGACCGATGAACTTGCCACCACGGGACGATCGCTGAACGATCAAATTTTGACCGAACTGTGGCGTGGCCCGATCAGTCGCCGGGTCGATCGACAGCCATGGCGGGTTTTCCCAAGACTTATCCACAGAAAGTGTGGATGGCTGCAAAGCCCCGAAACAGGCCGGTGAAACAGGACGTGGCGGCCGCGGGGAATCGCGTGGAGTCGATGATCGAGAGCCTTCCGACAACCAGGAAGACAGTAAAAATGTACAAGATCAATAAGTTGATGGCCGGGCTGGCAGTGGGGCTGGGGCTGCTGGGAGTCGGCGAAGCTGCCTGGGCTCAGGCGGCGCAATCGACCCAGTGGGTCGCCGACGACCTGACCACGTTCGTGCGTAGTGGCCCGTCGAACGAATATCGAATCGTCGGGACCCTGTCGTCCGGTGCGGGCGTCACGGTGCTCGAGACCAACGGCGACTACAGCCGCGTGCGTGCCGGCGATGGCGACGAAGTCTGGATTCGCAGCGATCAACTGCAGGATGAACGCAGCCTGACGGAGCGCGTCCCCGAATTGCGTTCGCGAGTCGATTCGCTCAGCTCGCAGCTCGAGTCGATCAACGGCGAGTGGGAAGGGCGCGTGGCGACGATGACCGAAACGCTCGAGACGCGTCAGCAGCGTATCGCCGACCTGGAAAGCCGCAACGCCGCGCTCGACAGCCAACTGAGCCAGTCACAGGCGAGTCTGCGCCAGCTCAAGGCGCGCCTCGATACCCAGAAAGAGGACCTGTTGATGCGCTATTTCATGTATGGCGGGGGCGTGGCCGGCGCGGGGCTGGTCGTCGGCCTGCTGGTGCCCCACCTGCCGCGACGGCGGAGCAAGCGTGATCGCTGGTTCTAGTCGAAAAGCCGCCGAAGCGATGACGGGAGCGGGCGATGAGCAATGAATGGCTGGATCGCTGGAAGGAAGGCCGCATCGGTTTCCATCGCGATACCACGCACCCGGCCCTGGCGCACTACTGGCCGACACTGGGCGTCGCCCAGGCGGGCAAGGTGCTGGTGCCGCTATGCGGCAAGAGTCTCGACATGCGCTGGCTGGCCGAGCGCGGCCATCCGGTGCTGGGCATCGAGCTGGCCCGTGAAGCCGTCGAGCAGTTCGTCGCCGAAGGGCGCGGCGCTGTCTCGCGGTTTCGTCAGAATGTGTTCGATGTCTATCGTCAGGGCAGCGTCGAAGTGTGGTGCGGCGATTTCTTCCACTTTCACATCGATCAGGCGTTCGAGGTGCAGGCCTTCTACGACCGGGCCGCATTGATCGCGCTGCCGCCGGCGACGCGTCAACGTTATGCCTTTCACCTGACGCAATTGTTGCCGCCCGGGGCGCGTGGGCTGCTGGTGAGCCTGACCCAAGGTGGCGGCCCCGACCGGGGGCCGCCCTATTCGGTGGAGGCCGGCGAGGTCGAGCGGCTGCTGACGGCCAACTTCGAACTCGAACGGCTGGAGGAGACGCCAGCGGACGAGCGCGGCTGGCGCGAGCAGGTGTGGTCGCTGGTGCGTCGTGGCCCGGGCCGTTGACGCGCCGCGCGGACCGTCAGGCAGGCCCCGGTGAAGACCGGGGCGTGACTGGGTCGCCCGTGCCGGCTATTGGGCCAGCAACTGACCGATCTGCGGATCGCCGAAGGTGCGATCCAGGGCGTTGCTGAGCAGCTCGGTGACCATCTGGTTGTTCTCTTCGTAATTCGGGGTCAGGGCATAGCTCTGCTCGCGCTTGGCGGTGTAGATCCCGGTGTAGACGCTGCCCTGGTTCTCGACCACGGCCTTGAGCTTGGCGACCAGCACCGCCTTGTCGAGCATCGCCTGGGCCTCGCCTTTCTCATAGCTCAGCTGGGTCAGCGTCAGGGTCAGGCTGGGCCGGCCCTCGGCCGCCTGCGAGGTGGGCTCGAAGCCCATCCGGCGTAGCGCCGCCTCGGCCTGTTGCTGAAGCTTGGGCACCAGGGTGTAGGCGGGCACGCTGATGGTGTCGGTGGACATCCGCTTGCCGCTGCGCGTTCCGAGCACGTCGGATTCGCGACCGTCGACGGTGGCCAGCGTCACCGCCTGGCCGCTACCCACCTGAGGCAGGTTGCTGGAAACCGTCGGGCTGACGTTCAGGTATTGCGGGCTCTGCGCGCAGCCGGCCAGGAACAGCGCCGCCCCTAGCGCGGCGAGCCCGCTGGCTTGCTTGAAGATCTTGGCAATACGCATCTCGATTCATCTCCTGTTGTCGACCAATCCGGATAGCCGGCGCGCGCGTGGCGACGTTGCCCGCATCATTGCCCGCATCGTGTGGCAGTATAACCTTCGCGGCAACGACGGCGAGCGTGGCCGATCGAAGCATGCCCGATCAGGAGGAGACGAGGCTCCGGTCAGCCGGATGCAGGCCACGGCCGGTGGCGAAACGTCGCCAGCGACGCGGCTCCACGAATAGCCGTTGCCCGCGGCTGATCATCAGGCGTTCGAAATCGGCATGCCGCACGGTCGCCAGCCAGGGCTCGGCGAGCCAGTCGGCCTCGAGTTCGATGCGCACCTCGGCGCCTACCGGGGACACGGCAGTGACGCAGACCGGCAGATGAGCATGCTCGGTGGAGGCTTCGATCAGCCTGAGCTCGTGGGGTCGCATCAGCAACTCCTCACGGCCCTCGTCGAGTTCGACGGCGAGCCGCGCGGCGCCGCAGGTCAGCACGCCGTCGCGTACCTCGCCCTCGAGGCGATTGACGTCGCCGAGAAACTCGAACACGAAGCGATTGGCCGGGTTGCGGTAGAGCCTATCGGGCTCATCGATCTGCTCGATGCGGCCATTGCTCATCACCACCACGCGATCCGAGAGCTCCAGGGCTTCTTCCTGGTCGTGGGTGACGAACACGCTGGTGAAATTCAGTTCGTCGTGCAGATGACGCAGCCAGCGGCGCAGATCCTGGCGCACCTTGGCGTCAAGTGCGCCGAACGGCTCGTCGAGCAGCAGCACGTCGGGTTGCAGGGCCAGCGCCCGGGCCAGCGACACGCGCTGCTGCTGGCCGCCGGAGAGTTGCGCCGGATAGCGCTTTGCAAAATCCTCGAGCTGGACCATTTCCAGCAGCCGGTGGACCCGTGAACGGATCTCGCCGCCCGACGGACGTGTGCGGCGCGGCATGGCGGTCAGCCCGAAGGCGACGTTGTCGAACACGCTCATGTGCCGGAACAGCGCATAGTGCTGAAAGACGAAGCCGATGCGCCGATCCCGGACGTGCACCTGGGTGACGTCACGATCGCCGAAGTGAATCGACCCTGCCGGGTGGCGGTCGGGCTGCTCGAGCCCGGCGATGATCCGCAACAGGGTGGTCTTGCCCGAGCCCGAAGGGCCCAGCAGGCCGACCAGCTCGCCGTCGCCGATGTCCAGGTCGAGCGGTTCCAGCGCGGCGTTGCGATCGAAGGTCTTGGCGATGTTCTTCAGGCGGATGCTCATGCGGCAGTCTCCCGGCGCGTGGCGCGCCATTCCAGAAGGGCCTTGGCGGCCAGCGTGAACAGGGCGATCAGGGCCAGCAGCGCCGCGGCGGTGAAGGCACCGACGGTGTTGTAGTCCTGATAGAGCAGTTCGACATGCAGCGGCAGGGTATTGGTTTCGCCACGAATCGAGCCCGACACCACCGACACCGCACCAAACTCGCCCACCGCCCGGGCATTGGTCAGGATCACCCCATACAATAGCGCCCACTTGATGTTGGGCAGCGTCACGCGACGAAACAGCGTCCAGCCGGAGGCGCCCAGCGTCACCGCGGCCTCCTCCTCGCGCGAGCCCTGCGCCTGCATCAGCGGAATCAGCTCGCGGGCGACGAACGGGCTGGTGACGAAGATCGTCACCAGCACGATGCCCGGCCAGGCGAACATGATCTGGATGTCGTGACTGTCGAGCCAGCCGCCGACCCAACCGTTACGGCCATAGAGCAGCAGGTAGACCAGCCCGGCGACCACCGGCGACACCGCGAAGGGGATGTCGATGAGTGTCTGCAATAGCCGCCTTCCGGGAAAGTTGAAACGCGTCACCAGCCAGGCCAGGAACACCCCGAACATCAGGTTGACGGGAATCGTCAGCAACGTGACGAACAGCGTCAGGCCGATCGCCGCCAGGGTGTACTCGTCGCTGAGGTTGGCCCAGAACATTGCCAGCCCCGCGGCAAAGGCCTGGGCGAAGATCGCCACCAGCGGCAGCAGCAGGAACAGCGCCGCCAGGACCAGCGCCAAACCGGTCAGCAGCCGGCGGATATGCGGTGCGTCACCGATACGTTGCATCAGCCCTTGCCTCCGTGCAGCCGGCGAATGAAGCGGCCCTGCCACAGGTTCAACGCCAGCAACAGTGCCAGCGACACCGCCAGTACCACCGAGGCGATCGCCGAGGCACCCACGTAGTCGTATTCCTGCAGCTTGACGAAGATCATCAGCGAAGTGATCTCGGTCTCGTAGGGCATGTTGCCGGCAATGAAGATCACCGCGCCGAATTCGCCCAGCGAGCGCACGAAGGCCAGCCCGGTGCCGGTGACCAGCGCCGGCCACAGGTTGGGCAGGATCACCCGGCGAAACCCGCTGGCATCGCTGGCGCCCAGCGTCAGCGCGGCCTCGTCGATCTCGCTCGGCAGGTCTTCGAGGACCGGCTGCACGGTGCGCACGACGAAGGGGATGCTGGTGAAAGCCATTGCCAGGGCGATGCCCACCCAGGTGTAGGCCACCTCGATACCCAGCGGTTCGAGCAGTTGCCCCATCCAGCCGCTCGACGAATACAGCGTCGCCAGGGTGATGCCGGCGACCGCGGTGGGCAGCGCGAAGGGCAGGTCCATCAGCGCGTCCAGCAACCGTCTGCCGGGGAATTCATAGCGCACCAGCACCCAGGCCATCAGCAGCCCGAACAGCGCGTTGACCAGCGAGGCCGCCGCCGCGCCGCCGATGGTCACCAGATAACTGGCAACGACTCGCGGCTCGCTGATGATTGCCCAGTACTCGGCCAGGCTGAGACCGGCGAGCTGCCCGACCAGGCT
Organism: Halomonas sp. IOP_31; assembly: GCF_021151495.1. Lineage (NCBI taxonomy): Bacteria > Pseudomonadati > Pseudomonadota > Gammaproteobacteria > Oceanospirillales > Halomonadaceae > Halomonas > Halomonas sp. IOP_31. Next base: position 73,533 of record NZ_JAIRBP010000005.1, read on the forward strand.
GGTCAGCGGCAGCAGCAGGATCAACGAGACGAACGTCAGGGTAATGCCCAGCGACAGGCTGAAGCCGGGCAGCACCCGCTTGGGTGTCGACCGGCCGAGCAGTGCGGAAGCGCTCATCGGCGCTGTAGCTGGTCCAACATGCCGCCGCCAGCGAAGTGGGTGGCCATGACCTCGTCCCAGCCACCGAACACGTCTTCGACGCGCAGCAGTTCGGTCTCGGGGAACTGATCGGCGAATTCGGCCTGAACGTTCTGGTCATTGACGCGGTAGTTGAAACCGGCCAGCAGGCGCTGGGCCTCCTCGGTGTAAAGATAGTCCAGGTAGTCTCGGGCCAGCTCGAGGTTGTCGTTGCGCTCGGCATACTCCTCGACCACCGCCACCGGGAACTCGGCAAGGATGCTCACCGGCGGCACCACCACGTCGTAATCGTCCTGGCCGTATTCCTTGCGGATGTTGTTGACCTCGGACTCGAAGCTGATCAGCACGTCGCCGATGCCGCGCTCGACGAAGGTGGTGGTGGCGCCGCGGCCGCCGGTGTCGAACACCTTGACGTTGCCCAGGAACTGCTTCATGAACTCGCGGATCCTGGTCTCGTCGCCGGCGAAGGCTTGGTCGGCGTAGGCCCAGGCCGCCAGGTAGGTGTAACGGCCGTTGCCTGAGGTCTTGGGGTTGGGGAAGACGATCTCGACGTCATCGGCGACCAGGTCGTCCCAGCTGTCGATACCCTTGGGGTTGCCCTCGCGGACCAGGAACGCGGTGGTCGAATAGTAGGGCGAGGCGTTGTTGGGATACTGCTGCTGCCAGTCCTTGGCCACCAGGCCGGCGTCGGCCAGCACGTTGACGTCGGTGACCTGGTTGTAGGTCACCACGTCGGCCTTGAGCCCCTGCATGATCGCCCGGGCCTGCTTCGAGGAGCCGCCGTGAGACTGCTTGATCTCGACGCTCGCGTCGTGCTTTTGCTGCCACCAGTCGACGAACTCGGGATTGAGCGTGGCGAACAGCTCGCGGGCGATATCGTAGGAGGAGTTGAGTAACTCACGATCGGCGGCCATGGCCGGGGAAGCGATGCTGCCGGCCAGGGCGGCGGTCGCTGCCGAGGCGATGGCACCGCGGCGTAGTGCGCTCAGGAATGTCATGAAAGCTCCGGTAATAGCGGGAATGGCTGAAGGCTAATCCAGCTATTATGGAATGACAATCCTTCTGCTTATTCTTTTTTGAGATAACTTCCGAATACGGGGCTGTCTTCCGGGGCGCTTCAGGCGTTCTGGGTGGTATTGGGCAGAGCGCGACCGATCAGCCACAGGCCGACGACGGGGCCGGGCAGCAACAGCCAGGCCAGCCACTCGCCCAGTAGCGGCCACAGGGGCACCAGCACGATCAGCGACACCACCGAGACGCCATAGCCGATGGCATTCTGCAGGGTCAGCCCGGTGCCCAGCAGGTGGCTCGGGCAGGCCCGCGCCGACAGCGCCGAGAAATGCGCCGAGTCGATCACCGCCAATGCGCTCCATAGGCCCAGGAAGATCACCAGCACGGAGGGCGGCGCGCCGATGAGCCAGGGGTAGAGCAGGCAACAGCCGCCCGAGCCGGTCAGGCCGAGCATGGCGACGCGCCGGCTGCCGAGTCTCTGGCTCAGCCAGCCACCCAGCCAGCAACCCGGCCCGCCGATGGCGATCAGCGCGAAGCTGCCCAGTGCCAGGCCGACCGGCGAGGCCCCGGGCCAAGCCTGAGCCAGCAGCAGCGGGATCAGCGCCCAGAGTGTATAAAGCTCCCACATGTGGCCGAAATAGCCGCCGGCGGCGCGCCGGTAGCCGGCGATCGCGAATACGCTGAGATCGAACGTCGGGCGTTTGCCTTGCGCCTTGCCCTTGGCGACAGCCACCTCGGGTGCTTCGCCCAGCCGAGCGATCATCAGCGCGGCGATCAGCGCCAGCACCGAGGCGCCCCACACACCGCTCGCCCAGGGCAGGCGAAAGGCGTCGAGTAGACTCAGCCCATACAGGGCGTGCGGCAGCGCGGTGCCGATCACCAGCATGCCGACCAGCCAGGCCAGCCCCAGCCCGGTGCGCCCGGGCGTCCAACCGACCATCAGTTTCATGCCGATCGGGTAGATGCCGGCCAGTGCCAGGCCGGTAATCAGGCGCAATCCCACTGCCGGCCACAGCCCGCCGGCCAGCGGCAGCAAGGCGTTGGCGCCGGCGCCGAGCAGGCAGGCGGCGACGAACAGCCGGCTGGCATCGCGACGGTCGGCCAGGCCGCTCAGTCCGATCGCCAGGGTGGCTAACAGAAAGCCCACCTGAACCGCCCCGGTCAGCCAGCCGAGATCGGTGGCGGCCAGCGACCAGGCCTGTTGCAGGTCGCCGATCACCGCATTGGGGGTAAACCACAATGCGGTGCCGAACAGCTGGGCGATGGCGATGACAACGATAGGCATGGCGATGGCCGGAGATGCGTGAATCGTCATTAGCGCATGTGGCGTCGCTCGCGTCGATGGCAGCAAGGCGCTCGGCGGCTATCGACAAAAACGCCCCGCAGTCGCCGGGGCGTAATCGAGGCATGGACAGGCCGTGTCGCTAAAGCCCCATCGCCGAGGATGTCGAGCGCCGCGGGTCGGCGCCGCCGTAGAACACTCCGTCTTCGATCACGATCGACTGCGCGGCGCCCATCGCGTCCTGCTGGCTGACGGTATGCCCGAGCGCCTCGAGCAGGGCGATGGTGTCGGGGCTGATGCCCTGTTCGATGCGGATCTCGTCGGGCAGCCATTGGTGATGGATGCGCGGCACGCTGACCGCGGTCTGGATGTTCATGTCGTGATCGATCACGTTCATCAGCACCTGCAGCGTGGTGGTGATGATCCGCGAGCCGCCGGGGCTGCCGGTGATCAGGAAGTTCTTGCCGTCCTTCTTGACGATGGTCGGGGTCATCGACGAGAGCATCCGCTTGTTGGGCTCGACCTTGTTGGCCTCGCCGCCGATCAGGCCGTAGGCGTTGGGTACCCCGGGCTTGGCCGAAAAGTCGTCCATCTCGTTGTTGAGCAGAAAGCCCGCGCCGTCGACGACGATCCCCGAACCGTAGCTGAAGTTGATGGTGTAGGTATTGGAAACCGCCAGGCCGTTATCGTCGGCGATCGAGAAGTGGGTGGTCTCGTTGGACTCATAAGGTAGCGGATTGCCCGGCCCCAGGGTGTCGCTCGGCGTGGCGCTATCCATCGAGATCTGCTCGCGCAACTCATCAGCATAGCCCTTGGAGGTCAGGCCCTCGAGCGGCACCTCGACGAAGTCGGTATCGCCCAGGTACTTGGAGCGGTCGGCGTAGGCGCGCTTCATCGCTTCGGCCATCACGTGGATGGTGCGGGCCGAGTTGAAGCCCATCGCGCCGATGTCGTAGCCCTCGAGGATATTGAGCATCTGCACGATGTGCACGCCGCCGGAGGAGGGCGGGCTCATGGCGTAGACATCGTAGCCGCGGTAGTTGCCATAGATGGGTTCGCGGATCGTCGGCTGGTAGTTGGCCAGATCCTCGAGCGCCATCAGCCCGCCGTTGCGCTGCATCTCGGCGGCGATCAGTTCAGCGGTCTCGCCTTCGTAGAATTCGCGCGGGCCCTGCGCGGCGATGCGCTTGAGCGTGGCGGCCAGATCCGGCTGGCGGAAGATCTCGCCGACCTGGTAGGCGCTGTCGTCGGCTTTGAAGAACTTGGCGCGGGTGGCATCCCACTTGGTCAGCCGCTCGCCGGCATCGCGCACGCCGTCGACGAAGCGTTGTGGCACCGGGAAGCCCTGCTCGGCGAGTTCGATCGCCGGAGCCAGTGCCTCGGCCAGGCTCAGCGTGCCGTACTTGTCGAGCGCCAACGCCAGGCCGGCCACCGTGCCCGGCACGCCGGAGGCGTTGTGAGTGAAGCGGGACAAACGGGGAACCGCCTCGCCCGCCTCGTTCTGGAACATCGTTTCAAACGCCGCCGACGGCGCCTTCTCGCGGTAGTCGATGGCGATCACCTCACCGCTCTTTTCGTCGGAAATCAGCATGAATCCGCCACCGCCGATATTGCCCGAGCGCGGCTGGGTGACGGCCAGCGCGAAGCCCGCCGTCACCGCGGCGTCGACGGCATTGCCGCCCTGCGCGAGCACGTCCCGGGAGACCTGCGAGGCCAGGAGGTTACTGGTGGCGACCATGCCTCGAGTGCCGACTTGGGGATTGAAGCGCTCGCCTTCGAGAATCGCCTCGGACTGGGCGCTGGCCGTCAGCGGCAGGCTGAGCAGGGCGCCGGTGACCAGCAGCGCTAGGCTACAACGAAGCCCTTTTGTTCGTGCTTGCGGACATTGCGATGTTCCCGCCATCGTGTCGATCTCCTTGCTGTGATTGTTGTTGGTGCCTGATCACTATTGCCGGCGATCGCCCGCAGCGCAAATCGTCGCCCTGCCAGGGCTCGGTATACGCTAGAATGACGGCCTTTCGGCGCGCCTATTTCGCTACGCAGCACTTCGCCAGGCTGTTCCCCTATTTTTCGTGAACCAGATTTCGTGAACCGGATCGACGAGCCATGCCCGACGTGAAACCCGACTTCAAGATCGCCCCCTCGATTCTCTCCGCCAACTTCGCTTGCCTCGGCCAGGAGGTCGACGATGTGCTGGCCGCCGGCGCGGACATCGTCCACTTCGACGTCATGGACAACCATTACGTGCCCAACCTGACCATCGGCCCGATGGTCTGCGAGGCGCTGCGCAAGCATGGCGTGACCGCGCCGATCGACGCCCACCTGATGGTCAAGCCGGTGGATCGGCTGATCGGCGATTTCATCGACGCCGGCGCGAGCTATGTCACCTTTCATCCCGAGGCCAGCGAGCACATCGACCGCTCGCTGCAGTTGATCCGCGATGGCGGCGCCAAGGCCGGCCTGGTATTCAATCCGGCGACGCCGCTGTCCTATCTCGACTACGTGATGGACAAGCTCGACATGATCCTGCTGATGAGCGTCAATCCCGGCTTCGGCGGCCAATCGTTCATTCCCAGTACCCTCGACAAGCTGCGCGAGGCCCGCGCGCGCATCGAGGCCAGCGGTCGGCCGATCCGCCTGGAGATCGACGGCGGGGTCAAGGTCGACAACATTGCCGAGATTGCCCGTGCCGGCGCGGATACCTTCGTCGCCGGTTCGGCGATCTTCAAGGGGCGGCGCGAGGAGGATCCACACCGCTACGACAGCGTGATCCGAGCCTTGCGCGACGAACTGACCCGGGCATGAGCGAAGCGGGTCGTGGCGATGCATCGCCGTGGTATCTCTACGTCATCGAGACCGCCGGCGGGGCGCTGTATACCGGCATCACCACCGATGTCGAGCGGCGCTTTGGCGAGCATTGCCACGGCAAGCGTGGCGCGCGGGCGTTGCGCGGCAAGGGGCCATTGACGCTGCGTCATTGCCAGGCGGTCGGCACGCGCGGCGAGGCGCTCAGGCTCGAGGCATGGTTGAAGAAGCAATCGGTGGCGAACAAGCACGCCTGGCTGAAGAATTCATCGCAAGCGCTGAGTCACAGGGCGCCTGCTTGTCCTGAGAAACGCCAAGGAGGCGACGTGACGACGCAGCTTGAAGGCATACGCCTGGTGGTATTCGATCTCGACGGCACCTTAATCGATTCGGTTCCCGATCTGGCGCGGGCCGTGGATGCCGTGCTTGCCGCTCGGCAGCTGCCCAGCGCCGGCGAGGCCAAGGTGTGCGACTGGGTGGGCAACGGCGCGCGCGTGCTGGTCGAGCGCGCGCTGACCGATGCCTTGGGTGACACCGAGGCGGCGCGTCAACTGGACGGCGCCCACCGCGAGTTCCTGGCCGCTTACGCCCAGGCGCCGTGCGTCGATACCACGCTGTATCCCGGCGCGCGCGAGGCGCTCGAAGGGCTCAAGTCGCGCGGCATGCGCCTGGCACTGGTCACCAACAAGCCCCACGCCTTCATTGCGCCGATTCTCGCGGCGCTGGCACTCGACGGCCTGTTCGACGTGACGCTGGGCGGCGACTCGCTGCCCGCGAAGAAGCCCGACCCGGCTCCCTTGCTGCATGTGGCCGAGACGCTGGGCGTGGCACCCCAGGCGGCACTGATGGTCGGCGACTCGCGTCACGACATCGAGGCCGGCCGTCGCGCCGGGTTTCGCACCCTGGCGGTTCCCTACGGCTACAATCATGGGGAACCGGTGGCCGACGCCGGGCCGGATGGGCTGGTTGAATCGCTCATCGAACTCGTTTAGGGTGAAATCCGGCTGCGCTATAAGCATCGCCAAATCAATGAGATTCGGCAATCAACGGACCCCACCATGCTGAATGTCCATCCTGTTTCCAGGCGGATCGAGGCGCGTTGGCGCATACCGGCCAAGGGCTTGCGCCGCTGGCGATGGTGACGCCCCGCGGTGACCCACCGCCGACACCGTAACGCCAATCCGATCAACGCCTTGAAGGACATGCTGGGTATGATGACCGCCGCACGTTTCGACGAACTGGTCCAGGCCGGTTATAACCGCATTCCGGTGACACGCGAGGTGCTCGCCGACCTCGATACGCCGCTTTCCACCTATCTCAAGCTCGCCGACGCGCCCTGGACGTTTTTGCTCGAATCGGTGCAGGGCGGCGAGAAGTGGGGCCGCTACTCGATCATCGGCCTGCCGTGCCGCGAGCGCATCGAGGTGCGTGGCCACCAGGTCCGGCACATCGCCGACGGCGAGCAGCTGGGGATCAGCGAGGTCGACGATCCGCTGGCCTGGATCGAACAGTTCCAGGCCCGCTTCAAGGTGCCGCGGCTCGACGACCAGCCGCGTTTCGACGGCGGCCTGGTGGGCTATTTCGGTTACGACACCATCCGCTACATCGAGCCGCGGCTGCGCGGTCCGCATGTCGCCGCCAAGCCCGACCCGATCGGCGTGCCCGATATCCTGCTGATGGTCTGCGACGAGCTGGTGGTGTTCGACAACCTGTCGGGCCGCCTGACGCTGTGGACGCATGCCGATCCGGCCGCAGACGATGCCCATGAGCGGGCCGTGCGGCGCCTGGAGGCGCTGGAGACCCAGTTGCGCAACGCGACGCTGAACAGCGTCAGCCCGGGCAGCGGGCGCCCGGCGGTGGAGGAGGGCGATTTCACCTCGGGCTTCACCGAGGCGGGCTTCAAGGCCGCGGTGGAGAGGATCAAGGAGTACGTGCTGGCCGGCGACATCATGCAGTGCGTGCCCTCGCAGCGCATGTCGATTCCCTATCAGGCGCCGCCGCTGGATCTGTACCGCGCCTTGCGCAGCCTCAATCCGTCGCCCTACATGTTCTTCCTCAACCTCGACGATCACCAGGTGGTCGGCTCGTCGCCGGAGATCCTCACCCGGCTGGAAGACGGCGAGGTCACCGTGCGGCCGATCGCCGGCACGCGCAAGCGCGGACGCACCGAGGAGGAGGACCGCGCGCTCGAGGCCGAGCTGCTGGCCGATCCCAAGGAGATCGCCGAGCATGTCATGCTCATCGATCTGGGCCGCAACGACATCGGCCGCATCAGCCAGACCGGCTCGGTGACGGTGACCGACAACATGGCGGTGGAGCGCTATTCCCACGTCATGCACATCGTCTCGCAGGTCACCGGGCGGCTGAAGCCGGGGATGAGCGCCATGGACGTGCTGCGCGCGACCTTTCCGGCGGGCACGCTGTCCGGCGCGCCGAAGATCCGCGCGCTGGAGATCATCGACGAGCTCGAGCCGGTCAAGCGCGGCGTCTACTCGGGCGCGGTGGGTTATCTGTCCTGGCACGGCAACATGGACACCGCGATCGCCATCCGCACCGCGGTGATCAAGGATGGCCAGCTACACGTCCAGGCCGGCGCCGGCATCGTCGCCGATTCCGTGCCCGAGCTCGAATGGCAGGAAACTCTCAACAAGGGCCGCGCGCTGTTCCGCGCCGTGGCGATGGCCGAGCGCGGGCTCGACAACCTGGAATGAGTGCCGAGCCGCTGGGTGAGGTGCAGGGCAATCGCAGTTGAATTGACAAGAGGCCCCGGGGATAAGCCGAAGAGGAGGTCCGACGCCATGGATGGCGTCGGTAGCGTACATGGAGGTATTCACAGCGCCTCCTCGCAGGCTTGTCGACGGATCGGCCCCGAGCGACAACGCTATCTGCGATAGCCCTGGGGTGTGGCGTGGGCGTCTTGACACGTTTGGCCCCCGACCGCAGTATTGCGATATGAATATTGCACAGACACACAGGCCGATTCAGTGGTGGCCCTCCTGAGCGAGGGCGGCACGCTGACGACTGAAGAAAATGCCGCCTGCGGGGCGGCATTTTTGTGTCTATCGAATCCCGCACGGCTGACACCCTGACCGATCCGGGTACGATCCCGGGTAACAAGAGAGGCGAAATCAGCCTTATGCAACACAATCAGAGCGTTGAACCCATGTTCGTGCTGATGATCGACAACTACGACAGCTTCACCTTCAACGTGGTGCAGTACCTGACCGAGCTGGGGGCGGATGTCGTGACCTATCGCAACGACGCGATCACCCTGGCCGATATCGAGCACATGTCGCTCAGTCACATCGTCATCTCGCCGGGGCCCTGCACGCCCAACGAGGCGGGCATCTCGATGGACGTGATTCGCCACTTCGCCGGCAAGCTGCCGATTCTCGGGATCTGCCTGGGGCATCAGGCGATCGGCCAGGTGTATGGCGGCCAGGTCGTCCGCGCCCCTCAGGTGATGCACGGCAAGACCTCGCGCATCCGCCACCGCGGCGAGAGCGTGTTCGCCGGCCTCGACGATCCGCTGGAGGTCACCCGCTATCATTCGCTGGTGGTCGAGGCCGAAAGCCTGCCCGAATGTCTCGAGGTGACCGCGTGGGTCGATGACGACGACATTACCCCCGGGTTGATCATGGGGCTGCGTCACAGGACGCTGGCCATCGAGGGCGTGCAGTTTCACCCCGAATCGATTCTTACCCGCCAGGGCCACGAATTGCTGGCGAACTTTCTCGAACGCCGCGCCTAAGGAGAATCACATGCAGATGCGAGAGGCGATCGACGCGGTCATGCGCGGTCGGGACCTGAGTTATGCCGACACCCACGCGGTGATGCGCACGATCATGACCGGCGAGGCCAGTGATGCCCAGATCGGCGGTTTGTTGATCGGCCTGTCGATGAAGGGCGAGTCGATCGACGAGGTCACCGCCGCCGCGCAGGTCATGCGCGAACTGATGACCCCGGTCAGCGTGAGCTGTGACGACCTGGTGGACATCGTCGGTACCGGCGGCGACGGCGCCAACCTGTTCAACGTCTCCACCGCCTCGAGCTTCGTGGTCGCCGCTGCCGGCGGGCATGTCGCCAAGCACGGCAACCGCAGCGTGTCGTCATCGTCGGGCAGCGCCGACCTGTTCGACGTCGCGGGGATCAAGCTCGATCTCGAGCCGGCCCAGGTGGCGCGCTGCATCGAGCAGGTCGGCGTCGGCTTCATGTTCGCGCCGATGCACCACAAGGCGATGCGCCACGCCATCGGCCCGCGTCGCGAGATGGGGGTACGCACGATTTTCAATATCCTCGGCCCGCTGACCAACCCGGCCGGCGCCCAGCATCAACTATTGGGCGTCTACCAGGCCGAGCTGGTGCCGCTGATGGCCGAGGTGCTCAAGCGTCTGGGCAGCCGGCACGTGTTGGTGGTGCACGCCGAGGATGGCCTCGACGAGGTGTCGCTGGCGACGCCGACGCGGGTCGCCGAGCTGCGCGAGGGGACGGTCGCGCAATACACCATCGCCCCGGAGGATTTCGGCATCGAACGCCGCTCGCTGGCGCCGCTCAAGGTGGTCACCGCCGAGGATAGCCTGCGGCTGGTTCGTGAAGCGCTGGCCGGCGAGGGCGAGGCGGCGGATATCGTTGCGCTCAATGCCGGCGCGGCGCTGTATGCCTGCGACATCGCCACCAGCATCAAGGAGGGCGTGGCACTCGCCCAGGACGCCATGGACAGCGGCCTGGCCCGCGAGAAGATGAAGGAACTCGCCGATTTCGCGCGGGTCTTCGCCGAACACAACGGGGCACTTCGATGAGCCAGAACAGCGCACTACCGACCATCCTCGCCAGGATCCTCGCTCGCAAGGACGAGGAGATCGCCGCGCGGCGGGCGCGGGTCGCCGAGGCGACGCTGCTCGAGCGGGCCCGCGGGCAGAGCGCGCCGCGCGGCTTCGTCAAGGCCCTCGACCGGACCATCGCCGACGGCGACCCGGCGGTGATCGCCGAGGTCAAGAAGGCCTCGCCGTCGAAAGGCGTGATCCGCGATGACTTCGATCCCGAGGCGATCGCCAAGGCCTACGCCGAGGCCGGGGCGAGCTGCCTGTCGGTGCTCACCGATGCGGATTTCTTTCAGGGTCACGAGGATTTCCTGATCGCCGCGCGCAACGCCTGCGAATTGCCGGTGATTCGCAAGGATTTCATCGTCGATGGCTACCAGGTCAGCGAGGCACGAGCGATCGGCGCCGACTGCATCCTGCTGATCGTCGCCGCGCTCGACGATGCCCGTCTCAAGGATCTGCATCAGCAGGCCGTGGCGCTGGGCATGGACGTGCTGGTCGAGGTTCACGACGCTCTCGAGCTGGAGCGTGCGCTGGCGCTGGAACTGACGCTGGTGGGCATCAACAATCGCGACCTGCACAGCTTCGAGACCAGCCTCGGCACCACCTTTCAGCTGCTTTCGCGCATTCCCGAGCAGGTGACGGTGATCACCGAGTCGGGCATCCATACCCGCGGCGATGTCGAACACATGCGCGAATACGGCGTCAACGGCTTCCTGGTCGGCGAGGCGTTCATGCGCGAGGCCGATCCGGGCTCGGCGCTGCGCCGGCTGTTCTTCTAATTTTGAGCACTTTCCAGCCGCGTTCAGCCTCGCTGCGCGCCGACTTGCGGGTATGCGAGATGGTGCCCTGAGCCAGGCCGAAGGCGACGAATTCATAGACCATCACCGCGCCGATCGCGCCCACCGGATCGATGAGGATGGCTTCCCGGCGCAGGTTCTGGGTAAGATGCTAACGCGCGCAGCGTCTGGACCAGCGGCGATACCACGGACGGTCCCGATTGCCGATCAGGCGCGCTTGATGGCCGCCAGCAGGCCCTGCAGCGGATGCGCCAGCGCCGTGTCCGAGAGCCGCCTGGCCTGGCTGCGACAGGAGTAGCCGGTGGCCAGCAGCGTGCCGGCATTGGCCGGGTCCTCGACCGGGGCGCGCCACGAGAGATCGTAGATCGCCTCGGAGGTCTCGCGGTTGCGCGCTTCGTGGCCGTAGGTGCCGGACATGCCGCAACAGCCGGTGGCGACCAGTTCGAGCCCGAGCCCGGCGTTGGCGAACACCTGCTGCCAGGCCTTGGGCGAGCCCGGCGCGTTGGTGCGCTCGGTGCAGTGCGAGAGCAGCTTGTAACCGGGATCGTCGGGGCTTATACCCGGGGGCAGCAGGCGTGCACCCAGTGACACCAGCCATTCCTGCAGCAGCAGCACCTCGGGCGCGTTATCCGCGCCCAGCGCCTGGGCGTATTCCTGGCGATAGGTCAGGGTCATCGCCGGGTCGATGCCCACCAGCGGCACGCCGCTTTCGGCCAGCGCCCCGAGGCGCCTTGCCTGCCTGGCGGCGGTGCGCTCGAAGGCGCCGAGAAAGCCCTGCACGTGGAGCGGCTTGCCGTTGGCTGCAAACGGCGGTATGAACACGCGGATGTCGAGCCGCGTCAGCAGCTCGACGATATCCATCACCAGTTTGGACTCGAAATAACTGGTGAAGGCGTCCTGGACCAGAATCACGCTGCGTGCCTTCTGGCGCTCGCTGAGCAGGCCGAGCGCGGTCGGCGTGGCCTCGCCGATGCCCCAGGCACGCAGCTGCCTGGCGAGACTCGCCCGCGACAGCCGCGGGCTGTCGACCATGCCGATGGGGCCGGCCAGCAAGCGCTCGACTCGGCGGTTGCCGAGCAGGGCGTTGTACGCCGGCGCCACCGGCTGCAGATAGGGCACCAAGAACTCCAGGCCGCCGATCAGATAGTCGCGCAGCGGGCGCAGGTAGCGGCCGTGATAGACCTCCAGGAACTGGGCGCGGAATTCGGGCACGTTGACCTTGACCGGGCACTGGCCGGCGCAGGACTTGCAGGCCAGGCAGCCGGCCATCGCCTCATGGACTTCGTGCGAGAAATCGCTTTCACCGCGACGCTTGGCCAGGGTGTTGCGCAGGCGCAGCGGGACGTCGCGAACGAAGCCCCAGGCGCCTTCGGTCTTCTTCCTGCGTGACTCTTCGAGTACGTCGATGCCGGCGTTGCCCTGCAGGCGCAGCCACTCGCGCATCAGGCTGGCGCGACCCTTGGGCGAATGGATGCGCTGCCGGGTAGCCTTCCATGACGGGCACATGGCATCGTCGGGGTCGTAGTTGTAGCAGGCACCGTTGCCGTTGCAGTACACCGCACTGGCATGTGCGCGCCACACCCGCTCGTCGATCTGGCGATCGAGTTCGCCGCGGGTCGGCACGCCATCGACGGTCAACAGCCCGGCATCGACCCACTTGACAGGCGTCTCGGCAACGTCAGGACTGGCGCCCGCCGGTGTGGCGATCTTGCCCGGGTTCAATTGATTATGCGGGTCGAACGCCGCCTTGAGGCGTTGCAGGCTGGGGTAGAGCTCGCCGAAGAACGTCGGCGCGTATTCCGAGCGCACCCCCTTGCCATGCTCGCCCCACAGCAGGCCATGGTACTTGTGGGTCAGTGCCGCGACCGCGTCGGACAGCTCGCGGATCAATGCCGCCTGTACCGGATCCTTCATGTCGATCGCCGGGCGCACGTGAAGCACGCCGGCGTCGACGTGGCCGAACATCCCGTAACTGAGTCCGCGGCCGTCCAGCAGCGCGCGGAACTCGGCGATGTAATCGGCGAGGTGCTCGGGCGGCACCGCGGTGTCCTCGACGAACGGAATCGGGCGTTTCTCGCCCTTGGCGTTGCCGAGCAGGCCCACGGCGCGCTTGCGCATGGCGTAGACGCGGCCGATCTGCTCGCGGCCCTCGGCGAGGGTGTAGCCCAGCCGCTCGACGCTGGTGTCCTGCTCGAGATGGCGACAGAAGGCAGCGACCCGCGCGTTCAGCGCCGCCGGGTCGTCGTCGTTGAATTCGACCAGGTTGATGCCGCGAATCGCCGGCATCTCGGCACGGCGCGTGGCCGGTGAAGTGACGACGTCGACACCCTCGCTGAGCGGCTCCGGGCGGTTGTTGTCCGGTGCGGGGAAGAACTCGGCGACGCTGTCCCAGACGAAATCCTCCATCGCCAGGGCCAGCACGCTGTCGTCGATGGTCTCGATCGAGGTCGGTTTGGCATGACTCGCCATCAGTGCCTTGGCGTCGCGCAGCGCATCCATGAAGCCGCTGTAGCGGATATTGACCAGCAGCGAATGGCGCGGGATGGGCAGCACGTTGAGCGTCGCCTCGGCGACGAAACCCAGCGAACCCTCCGCGCCGCACAGCACGCTGTTGAGATCGAAAAGCCCCTCGGCGGTGCGCAGGTGCGCCAGGTCGTAGCCGGTCAGGCAGCGGTTGAGCGGCGGAAACACCGCCTCGATCCGCTCGCGCTGGCTATCGATGATGTCGCGTGCAACACGATGGATCTCACCGACGATATCGTCGCGCGCGCAGAGCGCGGCGAGCTCGTCGTCGCTCACCGGCCGGCTCTCGAAACGCTCGCCGCCCAGCAGGATCGTATCCAGCGCCAGCACGTGATCGCGGGTCTTGCCGTATTCGCGACTGCCCTGGCCGCTGGCGTCGGTGGCGATCATGCCGCCGAGGGTCGCGCGGTTGGAGGTCGACAGCTCCGGGGCGAAGAACAGCCCGTGGGGCTTGAGCGCGGCGTTGAGCTGGTCCTTGACCACCCCGGCCTGGACCCGTACGCGGCGACGCTCGACGTCGATCTCGAGGATCTCGTTCATGTAGCGCGAGACGTCGACCATCAGGCCGTCGGTCAGCGACTGGCCGTTGGTGCCGGTGCCGCCGCCGCGCGGGGCGAGCACGATGTCGCGGTACGCGCCGTCCCCGGCCAGCCGCGCGAGGCGTTGCAGGTCGTCGGCGTCGCGTGGATAGAGCACCGCCTGGGGCAGGCGCTGATAGATCGAGTTGTCGGTGGCCAGCACGGCGCGGTTGGCGTAGTCCGGGGCGATATCGCCGCGAAAGCCGGCCTGACGCAGGGCCTCGAGGAACGCCAGGTAGCGGGCGTCGACGCGGGAGAGAGAGTCGAGTCGTGCGATCATGATCTCGGGAGTGTTGGCTGGCGATCGGTGACCGTCTACCTTAACCGAGATCGGCGATTGCCGCACGATGTCCGGCGGCGCTCGTTCCCTCGGCGTGGCCCATGGCCACGGTTTTTCTTACAATGGTCCGACACTCGCGTCGTGGGTTCGACGCCGATCACGCTTTTCTTCGCCTGTCACGTTAACGGAAAGGATCCCATGCTCGATCCCAAACTGCTTCGCAGCGAGCTCGATTACGTTGCGCAACGCCTGGCCCTGCGCGGCTTCACCCTGGATACGGCCGCGTTCGAGGCGCTCGAACGCCGGCGCCGCGACCTGCAGACCGAGACCGAGCAATTGCAGAGCGAGCGCAACACACGCTCCAAGGCGATCGGCCAGGCCAAGGCCGCCGGCGAGGACATCGAGCCGTTGCTTGCCGAAGTCAGCGATCTGGGCGAGCGGCTCGACGCGGCCAAGGCGCAGTTGAACGAGGTCGCGGGAGAGCTCGATGCGTTGCTGGCCAGCCTGCCCAACCTGCCCCACGAGAGCGTGCCCGCGGGCGCCGACGAGGCCGACAACGTCGAACTGCACCGCTGGGGCACGCCGCGGACGTTCGATTTCACGGTCCAGGATCATGTCGACCTGGGCGCCAAACTGGGCTATCTGGACTTCGAGCTGGCCGCCAAGCTGACCGGCTCGCGCTTCGCCGTGATGCGTGGCCCGATCGCTCGACTGCACCGCGCGCTGGTGCAGTTCATGCTCGACCGCCAGACCCTCGAGCATGGCTACGAAGAGTGCTACGTGCCCTACATCGTCAATAGCGACTCGCTGACCGGCACCGGCCAATTGCCCAAGTTCGGCGAGGATCTGTTTCGTCTCGAGGGCGACAGCGACTACTACCTGATCCCCACCGCCGAGGTGCCGCTGACCAACTTCGCCCGCGACACCATCGTCGAGGCGGCGGCGTTGCCGATCCGTCTCACCGCGCATACCCCGTGCTTTCGCAGCGAGGCCGGCGCCTACGGCAAGGACACCCGCGGAATGATTCGCCAGCATCAGTTCGACAAGGTCGAGATGGTGCAGATGGTCGAGCCCGGGACCAGCTACGCCGCACTGGAAGAGATGCGCGGGCACGCCGAGTCGATCCTCAAGGCGCTCGAGCTACCCTACCGGGTGGTCACGCTGTGCGCCGGCGACATGGGCTTCGGGGCCAGCAAGACCTACGACATCGAGGTCTGGCTGCCCAGCCAGCAGACCTATCGCGAGATCTCGTCGGTTTCCAACTGCGAGGATTTCCAGGCGCGGCGCATGCAGGCGCGCTATCGCAGCCCGGCGGCCAAGAAGCCGCAATTGCTGCATACCCTCAACGGCTCGGGGCTGGCGGTGGGGCGCTGCCTGCTGGCGGTGCTCGAGAACTACCAGCAGGCCGACGGCTCGATCACGGTGCCCGAGGCGCTGCGCGGTTACCTGGGCGGTATTGAAACCATTAACACCTGAGTTTCGAGCTGTAAGCTATAAGCTGTAAGTAGATATAAACCATATTGCTTACGGCTTACGGCTTACGGCTTACGGCTTACGGCTTACGGCTTACGGCTTACGGCTTACGGCTCGATCTCCCAGGCGACACTGACGCTGGCGTCGAGGGTGATCTCGCCGGGGCGATATTCGGGCGCGGCCTTGCTTTCCATGGCATCGCTGCGCATCGACATCATCTGCGGCGAGTAGCGTGGCGCCCCGGTTTCCTCGATCTGGATGACCTGGCCGAGTCCGATATCCAGGGCCTTGGCCATCAATCGGGCCTTGCGACGGGCCTTGTCCAGCGCCTGGCTCAAAGCCTTGTCGGTGGCTGCATCGCGATCCTTGAGGTCATAGGTGACGCCATCGAGGGCATCGACACCGGCCTGGGTCAGCGCATCGAGGATCGCCGGCAGTCGCGCCAGGTCGTCGATACGCAGGCTGATCGGACGTTCGAGCTGGGTGCGCACCAGGGCCTGACCGGGCTCGCCGTTGTCTCCCGGCTGCTGGATGTAGTCCGGACGCACGATTAGCGAGCCGGCGCTGATCGCCGCGCTGTCGATGCCTTGGCTTTCCAGTCGGCGAATCAATTCACCGGTGCGTGACTCCAGCCTGTCGCGGGCCTTGGCCAACGCGCCGGGATCGGCCCGTTCGCTGCCATCCCGGGCGACGCTCGGGGTGCGCTCCCACAGCCGGGCCTCGAGCGTCGCCATGTCGGGCGCCACGCTCAGCTCGGAGCGTGCCTGGACCTGCAGGCGATGCTCGGAGGGCGTGCCGGGGAGGCTCTGCGCCTGGGACGTGCCAGCGGCGCCGAGCAGCCCCCCGAGTAGCAGGGCGACAAGCAGCGAGCGGGGCTGGAGTCGTGAAGCGAGGGCGTGACGTGACGGCATGAAGCCTCCTTGCAGTTCGGCTATGAATGAACAGAACATGAAGAGAGTAGCGCGGTGGCTATGAGTTTCATACGCAGAGTGGCCGGAATAGTCGCGCTGTCGCTGGGGCTGGCCGCCGAGGCGCCGGCGGCCGTCACGGCCGTCGACGACAACGGCGATCGGGTGAGCCTGGATAGGCCGGCAACGCGCATCGTGGCGTTGGCGCCCCACGCGGTCGAGATGCTCTACAAGGTCGGGGCGGGCGATGCGCTGGTCGGGGCGATCGACGGCAGCGACTACCCGGCGGCGGCGCTCCGCCTACCGAGGGTGGGCAACTATCGTGGCATCCCGCTCGAAGCGGTACTGGCCCGGGAGCCGGATCTGGTGGTGGCCTGGGCGAGCGGCACGCCGGGTGCACTGATCGAACGCCTGCGCGAGCTAGGCATTGCCGTCTACGCCAGCGAACCGCGTGCCTTGTCCGATGTGGCCGAGAATCTGCGCGATCTAGGCCGGCTCGCCGGGCGTGGCCAACGTGGTCAATACCAGTCGGCGGTCTATCTGGCGCGCCTGGCGGCCTTGAAACAGACCTTCGACGAGCCGCCGTGGGTCTTTTATCAATTGGGGGCCAGTCCGCTGACGACGTTGGCCGGCGGGCACATCGTCAGCCAGGTGATTCGCGCCTGCGGGGGGGTGCCGCTATTTGCCGAGCAGCCGGTGCTGGTGCCGCAGATCGGCCGCGAGGCGCTGATCGCCGCGCGACCGACGGTGATTCTCAGAGCCGCGCGCGACGATGATTGGCAGGCGGCGTGGCAGCGCTGGTCGCTGGTGCCGGCGGTGGCGAACGGTCAGCTGTATACCCTCGAGCCGGACTGGATCAGTCGGCCGGGCCCGCGCCTGCTCGATGCCATGGCCCAGGCGTGTGCCGCGCTGCGTCGTTCGGCAGATGAGGGGGCAACGCCCGCTCAATAAAAGCCCCGCTCAATAATCGATACCGCGGCGTGCCTGGAGGCCGTCGTTGAACGCGTGACGAATCTCCTGCATTTCGGTCACCGTATCGGCCATGGCCAGCAGGTCGCGATGGGCATTGCGCCCGGTGACGATCACCGTCTGTTCGGCGGGACGCTTGGCGAGTGCCTGCTCGAGCGTCGCGAAGTCCAGATAGCCGAACTTGAGCATGTAGGTGAGCTCGTCGAGCACCACCAGATAGACCCCGGGATCGGCGAGCATGCGCTCGGCTTCGCGCCAGACATTCTGGCAGGCGGCGATGTCGCTGTCGCGGTTCTGGGTTTCCCAGGTGAAGCCGGTGGCCATCACCGCGACCTCCAGGTTGGCGTCCTCGGCCAGGCGCTCGCGCTCGCCGCATTCCCACAGTCCCTTGATGAATTGGACCACGCCGACCCGGTAGCCGTAGCCGAGCGCGCGAGTGACGGTGCCCCAGGCGGCGGTCGTCTTGCCCTTGCCGTTGCCGGTAAAGACCATGAGCAGGCCGCGTTGCTCGGTCGCGGCGGCGACGCGCCCATCGACATGGGTCTTGAGTTTCTGCATCGACTGCTGATGGCGTGCGTTTCGGTCTGTCATGCGTTCGTCCTGTTGCTCTTGAGGTAATCCGGCATTCATGAATAGCCCAGCTGCGTGCGGAGTCGGTTCGGATGTGAGCGTCCATGTTACCCGAACAGATCGCCCTGCCGTCGGGGCGGGCGAAAGTGCTTGCAATCCAGTAGGCTATCGCCCCGTTGCGCGAACCCCAGCCGGCGGCTGGCACGCCGGAAGCGCTGCGCCAGCATCTCGGCAAACACGCCTTCGCCGCGCATGCGCTGACCGAAGCGCGAATCGTAGTCGGCGCCGCCCCGCGACTGGCGAATCAGGCTCATGACCTTGGCGGCCCGTTCCGGGTAGTGCTGCTCGAGCCAGTCCTCGAACAGCGGCGCCACCTCGTGGGGCAATCGCAGCAGCGTCCAGCCGGCCGAGCTTGCGCCGGCTTCATGCGCGGCTTCCAGCAACCGCTCGAGTTCATGGTCGTTGAGCCCGGGAATCATCGGTGACAGCAAGGCGCCCACGGGAATCCCGGCGGCATTCAATTCACGCATGACCTTGAGGCGCGCTGCCGGAGAGGCAGCGCGCGGTTCCAGGCTGCGCTTGAGTTCGGCGTCGAGGCTGGTGAGGCTGACGAAGACCCGCACCAGGCGCTTGGCGGCCATCGCGGCGAGCAGCTCGCGATCGCGCAGGATCAGCGCGCCCTTGGTCACCAGGATTACCGGGTGGCGACACGCCAGGAGCAACTCGAGAATTGCTCGGGTCGTGCCGCGCTCGGCTTCCAATGGTTGGTAGCAGTCGGTATTGCCGGACAGGTTGATCGGCCGGCAGACATAGCCGGGCTTGCAGAGCTCTTCGCGCAGCCGGTCGACGAGGCCGGTGCGGGCGATCAGCCGGGTCTCGAAATCGATGCCCGGCGACAGATCCCAGTAAGCGTGGCTGGGCCTTGCATAGCAATAGATGCAGCCGTGCTCGCAACCCCGGTAAGGGTTCAGCGAGCGATCGAAGGGCAGATCGGGGGAGCGATTCCACGACAGGGCGCTCTTGCTCGTCTCGTCTGTGACATGAGTGGCGATATGCTCGGGCACGGCGTCCTGCCACCAGCCGTCGTCGACGGCTTCGCTGACGGTCGGGGCGAAGCGGTTGGGAGGGTCATAGGTGGCGCCGCGGCCCTTGCGGGCGCGCGGCGGTTGGCGGGCGGTCATGAGAAGATCCTTTATACTGTATTTATATACAGTATAAGGAATGCTGTGAAAGCAACAAGCCTATCGCTACGACTGCTTCTCTGACAGCAGGTGGCCGGGATTGTGCAGATCGCGGTCGTCGGCCGGCGGCGGCGTCCACTGGTAGATCCAGGTTTCGGTGAGCGGCTTGTCGCCGGCCTTGAGATAGACCCGCAGGTTGATCGGCTCGGTGCCGTCGCCGGGGGGCACCACATCGAACATTGCCCGGTAGCCCTGGATTTCGTTCAGCGGCCGGGCCGAGGTGATCTCGACGCGGCCGGCGGAATTCTCGATGACCGGTACGACCTCGACGTCCTGGTCGGCGTCGAAGGGGAAGGGGCCGCCCTGGAAGTCGATCACGAAGCGCCAGCTGAAGTATTCGCGGATCTTGCCGACCTCGCCGCCGATACCGGTGCGGGTCGCCACGCATCGGGCCAGCTCCGGCTGGGCGGGTGGGCGGTCACGCCAGTAGATGCGGTAGCCGAACAGCATCTCGCTGCCGGGCTTGATCGGCTCGTCGGGATTCCAGAAGGCGACGATATTGTCGAAGGTTTCATCGAGGGTGGGGATCTCGATCAACTGGATCGAGCCCTTGCCCCAGCCGGACTTGGGTTCGATCCATACCGAGGGGCGGCGCTCATAGAAGACTCCATCGTCCTGATAGTGGTCGAAATTGCGGTCTCGCTGGAGCAGGCCGAAGCCTCGCGGATTCTCGTCGGCATAGGCGTTGAAGCGTAACTGCGGCGGGTTGACCAGCGGCCGCCATAGCCACTCGCCATTGCCGGTATACATCGACAGACCATCCGAGTCATGAATCTCGGTGCGCCAGTCCCAGTTGGCCTGCTGGTCGTTCTCGCCGACCATGTACATGCTGGTCAGCGGGGCCACGCCCAGGCGCTCGATCGGCTTGCGCGGATAGAGTGCCGAGTCGACCTCCATGACCACCCCATCGTTGACGGTGATCGCGAAACGGTAGGCGCCGGCGACGCTGTCGGATTCCAGCAGCGCATAGACGTTGACGACATCG
Organism: Halomonas sp. IOP_31; assembly: GCF_021151495.1. Lineage (NCBI taxonomy): Bacteria > Pseudomonadati > Pseudomonadota > Gammaproteobacteria > Oceanospirillales > Halomonadaceae > Halomonas > Halomonas sp. IOP_31. The sequence goes on from NZ_JAIRBP010000005.1 coordinate 93,916, forward strand.
CTCTGGTCGGCGGGCTGCTCGAGCCAGAATCGCGTGAAATCGGGAAACTCCTCCGGCTTGCCGAGCCCGGTGTCGATCGCCAGGCCGCGGGCCGACATGCCGTACTGCATGGACTCGCTGACCGCGCGAAAGTAGCTGGCGCCGAGGAAGGCCACCATGTCGCGTTGCCAGTCACTTTTATAGAACAGCCGAAAGCCGGCAAAGCCCAGATCCTCGGGCAGTTTCTCGCCGTCGATACCTGAATTGCCATAGTCGAACATCGCCGGGTCGTAGGCGATTTCCCGAGCCTGGCCATTGACGATCTCGTAGATCTTGACCGGCTTCTTGAAATACAGCCCCAGGTGAAAAAGCTCTGCACGGAAGCTGGATTGCGCGTTATCCGCCCAGATATCCTGATCCTTGCTGAAGCTGATCGCCTGATATTCGTCCCAGCTCAAGTCCTGAAGCTCGGGCGGCAGATTGGGCTTGGCGCCCTCGCTGGCCTGGTTGGAGATATATCGGGCCAGGCCCTTGAGCCAGGCAAAGCTGAACGATTCGCTGGGGCCGATGGTCTTGGTGGAGCCGTCGACCGCGGCGAGGACCGTGGAGATAGGCAGGAAGGCGCTGCCCAGGACACTGGTGGCCTTCAGGAAATCACGTCGGTTCATCGTGCTCTTCCCTGGAACGAGATGGGTCATGCACCGCGTCTACGGCGCGCGTATAACCAGTCCGAAGCTAGGATTTTCAATAGGGGCGATGGTGCCCGGGAGCATCCCGCTAACGAACTCCTGTTAACGACCAACGTATAATGCCGGTAATGCATGGCGCGGGCTACCCATGCCATGCATACCGACACCACCGTGACTTTACAGGCGCAGGGTGATGCCTCCCTCGATATAGCGATCCTGGGTAGTGTAGCCATCGACCAGTTGATAGCGCTTGTCGAGTGCGTTCTCGAGCTTGGCGGAAAGCTCGATCATCGGCGTCACCTGCCAGGCGGTGCGCAGGTCGACTACACCGTAGCCGGCAGTGGTGGTATCACCGTAAGGGAAGGAGAACTGCGTATCGCGACGGTCACCAGCGGCGCGCAGGGTGGTTCCAAGGGACCAGGCAGCGAATCTGTAGTCGGCATCGAGACGAGCGAAGATCCGGGCGCGACGCTTGAGGCGATCGCCGGTGTCTCGGTTCTCGGGATCCTGGTAGGTCAGGCTGGCGCGCAGGCTGAGGCCTGCCTGCTGCCAGCCGCCGCTCAACTCGACGCCCCGAATGCGCGATTCATCCACGTTATAGGGAATATAAGTCGCCGCATCGTAGCTGATTAGATCGTCGATTCGGCTCTCGAAGGCGGTGACTCGTGCGTCCCACGGGCCGCGATTCAAGGCCCAGAAGGCTTCCAGTGTCTTCGAGGTTTCGGCATCGAGATCCGGGTTGGTGCCGTAAGGGCCATAGAGATCGATCAGGTTGGGTGCCTTGAAGGCGGTGCCATAACTGACGCCGATCCGCTGAAACTGGGTCAGCCGATAGGCATAACCCAGATTGCCGGTGGTTTCGTCACCGAAACGCGAATCGTCGTCGTAGCGCAGCGATGCCGACAGCTCATGGGCGCCGTACTGGCGTTGAACCATGGCGTATAGGCCATAGTTTTCGCGACTGTCCTTCTGATATTGCGAGCCGTAGGCGTAATCGTCGTAATCGAGCCGTTCCTCGCGGTAGTCGAGACCTAGAACATCGACGCCATTGGTTCGCGTGAAGCGATGCTGCACTCCCAACTCGTTGCGGTGCGACGCCGTGCGGCTGTTGCGGTCGCCGGCATAACGCTCTTCTCGTTGCTCGTCGAAATGACCGGCGGTGAGAATCATGTTCCAGTCGGGCTCGAGAGCGACGTCAAGTTGTCCGCCAAAGGTCTGCAGATAACCTTTGGTTCGGCAGTCCTGTGAAGCTCCCGGGGCCCCGGCGGGGTAGCAGTCGTCATACTCGGTATCGATGTTCTGGCGCAGGGCGTTGAAGCTGAAATCAAGCCGATCGTTGAAACGCTGGGATAGACCCAGTTGGCCGCCTTCGCGCTCGAAGCCGTCACGTTCGCCGCTGGTGTCGGCCCGGGTCGCATTGAAGCCGTCGCCGTCGCGGCGAAACAGCGTGGCATCGAGGCGTGTGTCGGCGTCGCCGATGGCGAATCGCGCATTCTGACGGTAGCTGTCGTCGCTGCCGGCACGCGCGCTCAAACTGGCCTGAGTGCCGGTGGCCCGGGCATCGCGGGTGAATATCTGGATGACGCCGCCGATGGCATCGGCGCCATAGGCTGCGGCGCGGGGTCCGCGCACGATCTCGATGCGTTCGATGGCCGCTGGCGGCAGGAACTCCAGGCTGGCGCCGCCGCTGGCCGCCGAGTTGATGCGCACGCCATCGACGAGAATCAGGGTTTGATCGGATTCGCTGCCGCGCAGGAACAGGCTCGACTGGGCGCCCGGTGCGCCGTTCTGGGTCAGCTCGATGCCGGCGCGGCCCTGCAGCAGTTCGACCACCGAGCTGGCCTGCAGCCGTTCGATCTCCGCGCGTTCGATGACGGTGGTGCTGGCCATCACGTCGGCTTGCGATTGCGGCAGGCGGTTGGCCGTCACCTGGACGGTGTTCAGACGTTGCTCGGCCTGTGCCGTGTTGAGCAACGGAGCGGCGGTTGCCAGGCCGACAGCCAGCCAGAGCGAATGGTTCTGATAGTGCATGGAATGATCCTCAAGCGCGCAGAGTTATACGCGATGAGGAGGACACAGGGTGACGACAGCCCGGAAGGGTCGCGACGCGATCGCTCGCAAGAGGGAGAAGGACCACGCACGCCGGTCGTCACTGGCGAAGCCCTCCGCATCAGCCAGTGAAGAGACGCAGGCCGGTCTCCGGACTAACGCGCGCGAGGCGATTGACAGACGAATTGCATCTGTCGCCTCGCATCGATGACGCCTTCCCACCCGGCGGGCAGTGGCTTGATCGTTCGGGCTAGCCGGCGTTGCCGGTCATTTTGCGAGGCTTGGTCCGAAAAGTGCCTGCGCTCGACCATGCGGCGTTAAAAATTGGCTCAAAGTACTCATTTACAACCCGTAAACTCCGTCTTTTCGCCAATTTTTGCCTTGCCTGGCCATCGCTCGTCGACTTTTCAGACGAAGCCGAGATCGGTCATCGATGGAACGCGAACACCGTTGCGGGGGCAGTGCGGGGGTCTCACCCGCTTCCCGAGCACCCGTGTCTCGACGGTGGGGGATTCTGCGGGCGAGAGGCGGGCAAGTCAACGTGGCTGGCGTCTGGCAGCGCTCGCATGTCGCAAAAGCCCGGTCGTCCCTGACCGGGCATCGCGCTGTGCATCCTTGCTGTCCCGTTGGGCTTGTCCATGCTCAACGCAATAACAATGGCACAGCCGATAAAGATTGCTTTAACGTGGGTTAATTAGCCGCAAAAAAGTCGATGCCTGCTAAGCCAAGCAGCACTCGGCCGGCCTGCTATGCCTGGATGCTGGCCGGCGGCGTTGCATGCCCGTCAATCGGCGCTGGCAAGCCGCGCATATTCCGGGTCGAGACGCAGCGGATCGTCGCTGATCGCGCCGTCGACACCCCAGGCGCGCAACCGCTGATAGACGTTGCGCTCGTTGACGGTGTAGCACAGCAACCGATAGGGGCTGGCGGCGATGCTTCGCGCAAGCGCCGGCTTCAGGCGATGCCAGTCGACGTGCAGGCTGTAGGCGTCGAGCGCTTCGGCCTGCGCCAGCCAGGTGCGGGGCGCTCTGTCGTAGAGCAGGCCCAGGCGCAGTCGCCGTGCATCCGGCTGCATGCCCCGCAAGGCGCGCAGCGCGCGGATATCGAATGACGAGACGATCAACCGTTCGCTGGGCAGGCGTTGCAGCGTGGGGGGCAGGGCGGCGGCGACCAGCGCCTCTGCATCGCGACCGCGCCCGACCTTGATCTCCAGGTTGAGGCCCATTCCGAGACGCTCGATCAGCGCCAGCATTTCGTCGAGCGTCGCCATGCCCTCGCCGGCAAACGCCGGCGAGAACCAGCGGCCGGCGTCGAGTCGTCGGGCCGCCGCCAGATCGAGCCGGCTCAGGCGTCCGCCGACCCCGGCGCAGCGTTTCAATCCGCTGTCGTGCCAGATCACCGGAGTACCGTCGCCGAGCAACTGGACGTCGAGCTCGACCCAGCCGCAGCCGGCCTCGTGGGCCGCCTGCACCGCGGCCAGAGTGTTCTCGGGCGCGTGCGCCGATAGCCCGCGATGGGCGATCAGCGCCGGTGGGGCGTGGTCATCCGCTTCGGCTTCGGTGTGCGTCATAGGCTTAATGTGCAGGCTGGCGGTCATGGCGGGCGTTCTCTCGGGTGGCATCATTCGGCCTGCCCGTACCGCTTGATTCGAATTCAGGCAGTCGGGCAGCGCTAGCGTATCATTTATTCTGAAACGCGCATCTTGCCGTTGCATGACCATGGCGCGCGCAAGCGAGAAAGCGGCGAAAGCAGTGGCGGCGATGTGCTAGGCTGCGACGCCGATATCTCAAGGCCGTGATGAGCGGAGAATTCATGAGAGTAGTCAATGTGAAGGACAAGGCCCAGTGCGAAGCTTGCCTGGCGCGGTTGTGCGTCGAGGTCTTCGGCCGCGAGGCGGGCATCGTGCCGCTGGCGAGCTTCGCCGGTACGCTGGGTATTCTGATGCGCCAGGAAGCCGCCCAGGTGCTGGCGCTGACCGATCGCGACAGCCGGCCGGTGGCGCTGGCCCTGCTGGTGCTCGATGCCGAGGGCCGCAGCATGGAGCTGGCGATGCTGCAAGGCCTGCCCAGCGACAGCGTCATCCAGCCCGGCGAGGCGCTGGTCAGCGAGCTGGCCCACAAGGCCCCGTTGCGGGTCAACGCCGGCGACGCCGATCAGCAGGCGATGTTCACGCGCTGCGGGATCGAACGCTGGTTCGACGAGCCACGCGGGCTACGCGTCGGTCTCGGCCCCAGGCACCCGGCCTCGGGGCTCGACGATCTGCCGCAGAGCCTGGGCTTCGATCAGGATGCGATCATCCAGTCGTTCAAGCAGGATCGCGAGGTGTTCGAGGGCTACAAGCGGCGCTTCGTCACCGGGCTCGAGAACTTTCCCGAGAGGCTGTAGTGCCTGTCCATGCCGCGATTCTGGCCTTGCCCGTCGCGCGCTTGTAAGGTGAGACGATCCCATCGAGCGATAAAGGAAGCATTGCGTCATGGCCAAGCGAATCCAGTTTTCCCGCACCGGCGGCCCCGAGGTCCTGGAATACGTCGATAGCGAGCCCGGCGAGCCCGCGGCCGGCCAGGTACGGGTCAAGAATCATGCAGTGGGCCTGAACTTCATCGACATCTATTTCCGCACCGGACTCTACCCGGCGCCGGGCCTGCCTTCCGGCCTGGGTACCGAGGGTGCGGGCGTCGTCGACGCCGTCGGCGAGGGCGTCGCTCACTTGAAGCCCGGCGACCGCGTCGCCTATGCCCAGGGCCCGCTGGGCGCCTACGCCGAACTGCATGTGCTGCCGGCCGACAAGGTCGTGGTGCTGCCCGACGGCATCGATTTCGAGACCGCGGCGGCGTCGATGCTCAAGGGTCTGACGACCCAGTATCTGCTGCGCCAGACCCATCGCGTCGAGCAGGGCGAGACGATTCTGTTCCATGCCGCCGCCGGCGGGGTCGGGTCGATCGCCTGCCAGTGGGCACGAGCGCTGGGCGTCAAGCTGATCGGCACCGTCAGTTCGGCGGAAAAGGCCGAGCTGGCGATCAGCAACGGCGCCTGGGCGACCATCGACTACACCCGCGAGAACGTCGCTGAACGGGTGCGCGAGCTGACCGGCGGGGCGATGGTACCGGTGGTCTACGATTCGGTGGGCAAGGATACCTGGGAAACCTCACTCGATTGCCTGCAAAAGCGCGGCCTGATGGTCAGTTTCGGCAACTCCTCGGGGGCGGTCGAGGGTGTCAATATCGGCATCCTCAATCAGAAGGGTTCGCTGTTCGCCACGCGGCCGAGCCTCAACGGCTATGCCGACACCCGCGAGCGCTTCGAGGCGATGTGCCAGGACCTGTTCGGGGTACTGGCAAGCGGCCAGGTGAAGGTCGACATCGCCCAGCGCTTTGCGCTGGAGAAGGCCGGCGAGGCCCAGCAGGCCCTGGCCTCGCGCCGGACCACCGGTTCGACCGTGCTGCTGCCGTAATATCGAGCGCTCAAAACTCAACGCCCGGCCATTTGGCCGGGCGTTGAGTTGGTCGATGCCGACGTGCATACCTAACCGGCCGCGTGCCAGACCACCTTGTCCTTCTGCGTGGCGAAGGCGTCGAAGGCGAAATCGTCGACGCTGAGCATCTCCAGCACCTCCCGTTCGTAGGCGCGCATGAAGGCAGCGTCTGCGTCGTCGATCAGGCCCGCTTCCACGGCCGCTTCGAGGCGTTGTTCGGGATGCAGCGCCTCGGCGGGCAGGTCGCCCTTGGCGTAGGCCTTGCCGATCGCCCGGTACAGCGGCTCGGCACGCGGATAGTCGGCGAGCAGGGCGTTGTAGCGGGCCAGTGGATTGTCCTGCTCCTCCTCCTGCTGGGTGCTCCAGGTATAGGCGATCAGCTTGGCGCGCAGCGGCGTGGCGGTGGAGATCGCCTGGGCGATTTCTCGGGTCAGGGTGTCGTCGGGCTTGCGCCACTTGCGCCCCAGCGGCAGCACGATCACCGCCAAGGTGCGCGCCAGGCCCCGGGTGGGCAGGTTATCGAAGAGTTCGACGAAGGCCTGCTCGGCACGGTAGAGCAGCGTGCGACAGCTGTAGTGGAACAGCGCCGCCTCGTGCTCGACGTTGTCGCCCTCGTGCCACTGCTTGATCAGCATCGACGCCAGGTACAGATTCGAGAGCACGTCGGCGAGGCGTGCCGAGAGCATCTCGCGTTTCTTGAGGCTCGAGCCCAGGCTGGCCATGGCGGCGTCGGCGCACAGCCCGAAGCCGGCCGACAGACGCATGATGTCGCGGGCATAGGGCGTGGCGATCTCGTCGAAGGGCACGCTCGGCCGCGACAGGCCCAGCCCCTGGGTCAGGGCGCGGGCGGCGTTGCCGAAGATCAGCCCGACGTGGCGGAAGAACGCGCGGTCGAAGGCCTGCCGGTCGTCGCTGTCCTTGGCCGCCAGTTCCTCGAGCACGTAGGGATGGCAGCGAATCGCCCCCTGGCCGAAGATCATCAGGTTGCGGGTCATGATGTTGGCGCCCTCGACGGTAATCGATACCGGCACCGCGCTCCAGCCCAGGCCCAGATAGTTGCGCGGCCCGAGAGTCACCGCCTTGCCGCCGTGCACGTCCATGGCGTCGCCGAGGATGCTGCGCTGGAACTCGGTGAGCTGACTCTTGAGGATCGCCGAGGGCACCGAGGGCTTGACGCCGTGATCGATCAGGTTGGCGGTCTGCATCACCGCGGCCTGGGCGATGTAGGCGTGCGCGGTGAGCCGCGCCAGCGGTTCCTGCACGCCCTCCATCTCGGCGACGGGCATATTGAACTGGCGGCGGATGCGGGTGAAACCGCCCGACCAGCCGGCGGCATAGCGACCCACGCCGGCCGCCCCCGAGGGCAGCGTGATGCAGCGCCCCACCGACAGGCACTCGACCAGCATGCGCCAGCCGTGGCCGGCCATCTCGGGGCCGCCGATGATGGTGTCCAGCGGAATGAACACGTCGCGGCCAACGATCGGGCCGTTCATGAACGGACTGCCGATCGGATGGTGGCGGCGGCCGATCTCCATTCCCGGCGTGTCGCGGGGAATCAGCGCGCAGGTGATGCCCAGGTCGCTCTCGTCGCCGAGCAGCTTGTCGGGGTCGAACATCCGGAACGCCAGGCCGACCACGGTGGCGATCGGGGCAAGCGTGATCCAGCGCTTCTCGAAGGTCAGCTTGAGACCCAGCACCTCTTCGCCGTTATGCATGCCGCGGCACACCACGCCGACATCGGGCAGCGAGGTGGCGTCCGAGCCGGCGCGCGGCCCGGTCAGGCCGAAGCAAGGAATGTCACGACCGTCGGCGAGCCGCGGTAGATAATGGTTCTTCTGCTCCTCGGTGCCGTACTTGAGCAGCAGCTCGCCCGGCCCCAGTGAATTGGGCACGCCGACCGAGATCATCAACGTCTCGTTGACCACCAGCTTCTGCAGCACCGCCGATTGCGCCTTGGCCGAGAAGCCCAGGCCACCGTACCGCTTGGGGATGATCATGCCGAAGAAGCCTTCCCGGCGCAGGTAGTTCCATAGCGCCTCGGGCAGGTCGGCGCGCTCGCGGGCGATCTCCCAACTGTTGCACATCCCCGCCGCCACCGAGCATTGGTGTTCGAGGAAGTCGCGTTCCTCGTCGCTCAGGCCGTCGTTGCGGTAGTCGAGCAGGCGCTGCCACTGCGGGCGCCCCGAGAACAGCTCGCCGTCCCAGGAGACGGTGCCGGCCTCGAGCGCCGAGCGTTCGGTGTCGGAGACCCTGGGCGCGACTTTCTTGAAGGCCGCGAAGATGCGTGGCGTGAGCCAGGCCCGGCGCAATGCCGGCAGCCCGCAGGCGGCGACTGCGCCAGCGACGATCAGCAGCAGGATGCCGGTCACCGGCGCGCCGGTCAGCAGGCCGGCCAGGCCGAGTATGCCGGGCACGGCGACGGCGGCCAGCGCACCGGCTTCGCGTTGCATGACGATGATCAGGCCGACGGCGGCCAGGACGATGAGCAGGGTTTCGATCATGGAGGCTCTCCGGAGCGTGCAGCGATGAGCTGGCGGAACCGATTCGAACAGATGTTTGAATCCACTCAGCCTAGAGTATTTGCCGCGTCCTGCCTAGACCGGATGTTGCATCAGGTGCCGTGATGATCGCGCAGATAATGGGTTTCACAGAAGTTTTTCCGATCGAGCGCCGTACCGGGGTGTACGCTCGAGTGAGGAAAAATTGGGTTCTTCGCAGATCAGCGTGAAACAGGCAGGAGATCCTGCCGGGGCGCCGCGAGCGATCGTATTCGACCGGTCAGCCCCAGGCCACACAAGTACTGCGCCAAGAAAATGCCAGTCAGCGTTAGCTGACTGGCATTGTGCCTAAAGGCGGTCTTAAGTGTCACCGCAAGCAGTGACAGAAAGCGGACAGCTTACATCATGCCGCCCATACCGCCCATGCCGCCCATATCGGGGGCACCACCGGCTTCCTTCTCGTCCGGATCTTCGGCGATCATGGCTTCGGTGGTGATCATCAGGCCTGCCACGGAACCGGCGGACTGCAGCGCAGAGCGAGTCACCTTGGCCGGGTCGAGGACACCCATCTCGAACAGATCGCCGTATTCGCCGGTCTGCGCGTTATAACCGAAGTTGCCTTCGCCGTCCTTGATGCGATTGACGATGACCGAAGCTTCTTCGCCAGCGTTGGTCACGATCTGGCGTAGCGGAGCTTCCATCGCGCGCAGCGCGATAGAGATACCGTGAGTCTGGTCTTCGTTGTCGCCCTTGAGTCCCTGAATCTTGGTCAGGATACGGATCAGCGCGGTACCACCGCCAGGCACCACGCCTTCTTCGACGGCCGCGCGAGTAGAGTGCAGCGCGTCTTCGACGCGGGCCTTCTTCTCTTTCATCTCGACTTCGGTAGCGGCACCGACGCGAATGACGGCTACGCCACCGGCCAGCTTGGCGACGCGTTCCTGAAGCTTCTCGCGGTCATAATCGGAAGAGGTTTCTTCGATCTGGGCGCGAATCTGGCCGACACGCGCTTCGATGTCCCCCTCGGAACCGGAACCATCAATGATGGTGGTGTTTTCCTTGGACATGGTGATGCGCTTGGCGCTGCCCAGGTGATCCAGGTTGGCCTGCTCGAGGGTCAGACCCACTTCCTCGGAGATCACGGTGCCGCCGGTAAGGATGGCGATATCCTGGAGCATGGACTTGCGACGATCGCCGAAGCCGGGCGCTTTGGCAGCCGCAACCTTGACGATGCCGCGCATGTTGTTGACGACCAGTGTCGCCAAGGCTTCGCCTTCGATGTCTTCGGAGATGATCACCAACGGCTTGCCGGCCTTGGCAACGCTCTCGAGCACGGGAAGAAGCTCGCGGATGTTGGAGATCTTCTTGTCGACCAGCAGCAGGAGCGGGTCTTCCAGCTCGACCGCCATGGTTTCCTGGTTGGTGACGAAGTAGGGCGAGAGATAACCGCGGTCGAACTGCATGCCTTCGACGACTTCCAGCTCGTCTTCGAAACCACGGCCTTCGTCGACGGTAATGACACCTTCCTTGCCGACTTTCTCCATTGCCTCGGCGATGATCTGACCGATGCGCGCATCACCATTGGCGGAAATGGTGCCGACCTGGGCGATCGCCTTGGAATCGGTACAAGGCACGGCGAGCTGCTCGATCTCCTTGACGGCAGCAACCACGGCCTGATCGATGCCGCGCTTGAGATCCATCGGGTTCATGCCGGCAGTGACGCCCTTGAGCCCTTCGTTGACGATGGACTGTGCCAGGACGGTAGCCGTCGTGGTGCCGTCGCCAGCGACGTCGGACGTCTTGGAAGCGACTTCCTTGACCATCTGGGCGCCCATGTTCTCGAAGCGATCCTTGAGCTCGATCTCCTTGGCGACGGAAACGCCGTCCTTGGTGACGGTCGGAGCGCCGAAGGATTTCTCGAGCACTACGTTGCGGCCCTTCGGACCCAGCGTGGCCTTGACGGCGTCAGCCAGTACGTTAACGCCGCGCGCCATGCGCTTGCGTGCATCATCTGAGAACTTGATCTGTTTCGCTGCCATTTTCGTAACTTCCTGAAATTAGTGCGATGAACGAAATAGTGATAACCCTACGGGAACGAGTACGAGCCCGCCCGTTGATCAGCCTTCAACGACGGCGAGAATGTCTGTCTCGCTCATGATCAGAACTTCTTCACCCTCGATCTTCTGTTTCTCGACGCCGAAGCCTTCCTTGAAGATGACGGTGTCACCGACCTTGACGTCCAGCGGGCGTACCTCTCCGCTATCGAGAATCCGGCCATTACCGATGGCGAGGACTTCGCCCCGAGTCGGCTTTTCCTGGGCGTTGCCCGGAAGCACGATACCGCCAGCGGTTTTCTGTTCTTCTTCGACGCGACGGACAACGACGCGATCGTGCAAGGGACGGATGTTCATTGCTCACGTTCTCCTGATGGTTACATGACTCAAACGCATTTCCCTGATGAGCAAGGCTCACGGGCGGCGAGCGATCCTCGCCGGTGTTGATGGTCTGCGGCCTGGCCGCCTACCGAAGCTTATCGCTGATCACTTGATGGGGCCTCGCCATGGCCTTTCAAGGCCTCCGATGAAAAAAATTCACCGCCGCGTTTCATCGCGTCCCAGGAAGTCTCCTTCCAGGGGGTCGTTGCTACGGGAGGTCTTTTCCTCTGAAGCATCGCTGCGGTCAGATGTGGGGTTGACATCCTCGCTCCACCCCGTATTCCCGGGGCGATAACGCGAGTGCATCGAGTAAATGCTCATACGTCCAGGTAGCTTCTTCAATAGCCTGCCGAGCAAACGGCGCGAATTCGGCAACAGGCACATGAAGCCCAAGGCGTCGGAAAGAAAGCCGGGCGCCATGAGCAGGGCGCCGCCGAAAATCAATGCAGCACCGGTCATTAGCTCGTCGGAAGGAATTTCGCCTTGCGCGAACCGCTGTTGCGCACGCTGGAGCGTGGAGACGCCTTCCCGCTTGACTAGATGTAGTCCCAGGAAACCAGTGCTTATGACAAGCACCAAGGTAGTCAGTAGCCCGATCTGCGAGCCGACCGAAAACAGGATGACGAAGTCCAGCAAGGCAAATAACGTGAAGAACAATAAGATCGGCATAGGCTCTCCCATGAATTCATACAACCGAGATGGAGGCGCTTGCGCAAAAAGCAAGTTTGCTGGCCTTGCTCAGTCGCAATGATGGCAGGTGGACGGGATGGCGTGCTACCTTTCCTTATATTGCGCCGCACAACACAACCTGCTCGAAGGAGAATGTCATGGAACTCAATGGTGCCGTCATTGTGATAACCGGCGGGGCTCAGGGACTGGGGCTTGCCATGGCCAAGTTGCTAGGTGAGTGCGGCGCGCGACTGGCACTCGTGGACCGGGAGGAGGAAAGCCTGGTTCAGGCCACGGGGCAACTTGCCGAGTTGGGCATCGTTGCTGAAGCGTTCGTGGCGGATATCGCCCAAGAGGATGCTGTAGAGCGCTGCTTCGCAAGGATACAAGATCGACTGGGACTGCTATCGGGGCTGGTCAATAATGCGGGCATCACCCGTGACGGCCTTCTGGTCAAGGCCAAGGACGGCCGGGTCGAGAAAACCATGTCCCTTTCCCAGTGGCAGCAGGTTCTCGATGTCAACCTGACCGGCGTCTTTCTCTGTGGGCGTGAGGCGGCTCGCCAGATGATCGACAACGGCCTGCAGGGGGTCATTGTCAATATCTCCAGTATCTCTCGTGCCGGTAACATGGGGCAGAGCAACTACGCCGCGGCCAAGGCTGGCGTCGCCTCGTTGACCGTGACCTGGGCAAAGGAGTTGGCTCCCCACGGCATTCGCGTCGGCGCCGTGGCGCCGGGATTCATCGAGACTGAAATGACATCATCGATGCGTTCCGACGTGCTGGAGAAAATAACCAAAGGCATTCCGTTGGGGCGACTTGGCCAGCCCGAGGATATCGCTCAAAGCGTTCGCTATATTTTCGAGAATACTTATTTCAGCGGGCGCGTTATCGAATGCGATGGTGGGTTGCGCATCTAGCACCAAACCCGGCCATGCCGGCGGGCATAACGGGCATGCTTGCCGGCATGCTCGTTATGCACGGATGGCATAGAAGTTAGAAAGTTATCTGTTCACGCAGGTTGTCGATGGTGCCTTCGCCGATTCCGTCGACGCGAGCGAGATCGTCAGCGGTTTGGTAACTGCCGTTGTTCTTGCGATCCATGACGATGGCGCGCGCCTTCACCTCACCGATGCCGGGGAGTTGAGCCAAGGTCACTTCGTCAGCGGTATTGACGTTGATCTGAGTCGTTTCCTGAGCCGCCACTGACGAGGATGCCATGGCAATGGCCAGCGAGATGAGCACAGCCTTGAGCAGTTGGGACATCTTTCCTCCTTTCTTGTCGTTCTGATGCTGATTTTATTGATTTCGGCGAGTTACCGTTCTCACCCTAAAGCAATCGGTACCGCGGCGATGTTGGCGTATTCGTCATTTCATGTAAGCTATTGACGATAGATGGTGTCAGTCTTTTGCCATTTGTTGCTTGTCGTCAGGCTGCAGTTCGCTCGGGCGGGGCTGATATACTAGCGGTCATTTGTCGCTATTGGAGCCGCCATGCCTAGTCAAACCCCACCGCTGATCATCGCTCTCGACTATTCGTCGCTGGATGCGGCTCTGTGCATGGCGGATCAGTTGGATCCTGCACGCTGCCGACTCAAGGTCGGCAAGGAGCTGTTCACTCGTAGCGGACCCGCCGTTCTCGAAGCGCTGCATGGGCGGGGCTTCGAAGTATTTCTCGACCTCAAGTTCCATGACATACCCAATACCGTGGCCGGGGCCGTTCAGGCGGCCGCCGAGCAGGGCGTATGGATGGTCAACGTTCATGCTTCGGGAGGGCGACGCATGATGCTGGCGGCTCGGGAGCGTCTCGATGCACAGCGCTTCAAGACACAACTCATCGCAGTGACGGTCTTGACCAGTCTCGAGCGACAGGACCTGGCCGAGGTCGGCCTAGACACAACGCCCGAGTCGCAGGTCGAGCGGCTGGCGCAACTGGCTCAGCAGACGGGGCTGGATGGGGTGGTGTGTTCGGCGCAGGAGGCCAGCCGGCTCGAGGATCTGTACGGCAAGGCCTTTCTCAAGGTCACGCCCGGCATCCGCCCTTCGTTTGCCCGGCAAGCAGACCAGCGGCGTATACTGACCCCGGCCCAGGCGCTAGCCGCGGGAAGCACTCATCTGGTGATTGGGCGCCCGGTAACCGAGGCCACCGATCCCATGGCGGCGCTGGAGGCGATCGAGCGCGAGCTGTGAGAGCGAATCATTCACCTTCCAGTCCGGTAATTGGCTTGGTTACGCCCCAGCTACGGCACCGAGGGCACTGCCAATGCAGGTGGGCGCCTTCAAAGCCGCAACGATGGCAACGAAAACGAGGCCGGGATTCGAGCAGCTTTCCGGTGTGCCGTTTGAGCAGCGAAAAATGCTGTTGTTCGGGACCTGCTTCGGCAATGTAGAGGTCCATCAGGTAGTCGACCCCGCGCAAGCTGGGCGTGGCAGCGAGCTGGTTGCTAATGACATTGGCGGCCGCGTTGATGCCTTCATGCTGTTCGGTCAGGCGGGCCAGCATGATCACTGTACTGATATGCGGGGCTTCGCTCACCCATTGATTCAGGCAACGTACCAGGCCTTTTTCGTCTTCGAGTTTAAGGTAGGCGTCTCGCAACGGTTCCAGAACGATAGGTGTGAAGTCATGGTCCTGGCGAGCGAGGCGTTGGAGCGTTCGGATCTCCGCCTTGTAATTGCCGGCTTCACGCTCCAGCTCGGCGATCAGCCAATTGGCGCGTACACAGCGATCATCGATGCTCAAAGCTTGGCGCAGACGCTTGCGAGCCAGTGCCGGGCTGGCGGTATGCCTGTCTTGCTGGGCCAGCTCGCATAGCCAGTGAGCGGCTGCACGGCGAATGTCGGCCTCCTCATGGATCAGTTGCGGCTGCGCTACTTCCAGGGCCTTGGCCCACTCACGTTCACGCTCGTACAGATCCACCAGCAGGAGCTTGGCGGGTTTCAGGCGGGCGGAATCGGGGCTGGCCCGCAAGAGTCCTAGAAGCAATCTTTCGGCGCGATCCAGAAGCCCCAGGTGCAGGAAGTCACGCGATAGTTCGAGCTGGACCTGGTCGCTTTGCAGAGCGGTCAACGAGGGCCGAGCCAGCAGGTTCTGGTGAATCTTGACTGCGCGATCGGCTTCGCCGCGTGAGCGGAACAAGTTGCCCAGGGCGATATGGGTCTCGATGGTGTCGCTGTTGACCTCGAGCGCCTGGACAAAAGTTTCGATCGCCCGGTCGGGCTGCTCGTTGAGTAGGTAGTTGAGGCCGACGAAGTAGTCACGCGACAACGGCGATGAGCGGTGTTGATGTCTTGCGTGTCGGCGGCTCTCGAGTCGGCCCAGCCACCAGCCAATGGCGATTGCCGCCAGTAACAGGACCAGCAGCTTTAGATCAAGCATCTAGGGGGTGTCCTTGAACTCCTGGATGCGCAGCCGATCGAGCTCCTTGCGTTGCTGCTGGTTATGGCGCTGGGCGCGGGTGAGCAGGGTGCGCAGGCGCAGATACACGCCGGTCATGGCGAGCATGCCAAGGATCACGCCAAGAGCGAGGGCGATGAGTAGCCAGAGCGACAGCGATGCCGGTGGCAACTCGACCCAGATCAAGTTCAAAGGCAACGCCTGCTGGTTATTGACGGCGAAGAGAATTCCCAGCAGCAGCACCACCAGCAGGATGATGGCGAGGAGCAGACCTTTGAGCCAGCGCATAGCGGTTTCCTTATGACAAAGCTGTATCGGGCATCAGTAATCAGTAACCCAGTGCGCGACTGGCGTTGACCTGTTCGCGCAACTCCTTGCCCGGCTTGAAGTGTGGCACGAATTTACCCGTCAGATCGACCGGGTCGCCGGTCTTCGGGTTTCGCCCGACGCGGGGCTCGCGATAATGCAGCGAGAAACTACCGAAGCCGCGAATCTCTACTCGGCCACCATCGGCCAATTCACCGGTGATGTCATCGAGGATGATGCGGACGGCGGCTTCGACTTCCTTGATTGACAGCTCGGGCTGTCGCATGGCGATTTGTTCGATCAACTCGGACTTGGTCATCACTTTCACTCCACACGGATGGCCTGCCTAAGGCAGGGCACGTCTTGTTGTTTTCGTCAGCATACTGCGCGAACTGTGAGAAAACAACGCATTAGAGTCCGGCGGGTGCGGTCGCAGTCATGTGGATGTCGCGCTGTACGGCTCGGTGCGTATAATCGCGGTCAGTTCCATCTTGAAAAGAGGCTAATGGTGACCGAAGACACCACATTGAAGCGCCTTTACTGGCATTCCCGCCGTGGCATGTGGGAGCTGGACCTACTCCTGATCCCCTTTCTCGAACATCGCTATGGCGATCTCGACGACACGGACCAGGCCGCCTATCAGGCATTGATCGAGCAGGAGGATCAGGATCTCTTTATCTGGCTGATGCGTCGCGATTGGCCGCAGGACGATACGCTACGGCGGATCGTCAAGATGATCGTCGAATATGCTGAAACGTCCGGTAACGATCAATATCGCACCCTCTAGGCTGGGATTGGCATGCTCGGCGCTGTTGGCATTGGCCGTGTGTGTCTTGATTGCCCGCTATGGCCCGCTATGGCTGGCAGCCGCTTCGGCTGCAAGCATGGCCGCGGGGCTCTGCTGGGAGTGGCGGCAGGCGCGTGGTCTGACGCTTCGCTGGGTGCCGGGGCAGGGTAACGGTTGGCAGCGCAGGCGGGAGCGAGGCTGGCAGCCGGTCGTCGTGTCCTGTATCTATCTCGGTCCGTTCTTGGCGGGTCTGAACGTGGCGGGCCAGCGTCACTGGCTGTGGGTGGATAGCGTCGAGCAGAGGCAGCGCTGGCATCTGCGTCGCCTGTTGCTCTGGAACGAATGAGCGCCATTCACGGCTGAGTGCCCACTGGGTATTCAAGGCTTGGCTGGTGGGCAATCGCGGTTGTAGTGCAGGCCACGCGATTCGCGGCGCTGTAAGGCAGAGTCGACTAATGCAGAAGCCACCATTAGTGCATGACTCAGCCGACGAGTGGCGATCGTCGCTCTATAACGTTCATTCAATTTATCGCTGTCGTCTTGCAGGGCCTGCAATAGGGTCCGAGCCGTCATCAGGCCGGCATCGCTGCGAACGATGGCGGCATGTTCGCTCATCACTGCGCGTAGCCGCTCGAGCAGGGCGTCCGCTTTGCCCCGAGAGGGGAGCGGTGCCTGCTCATTGAGCGGGATTGCGCCCCCCCCCTGGGTCGGCAATCGATACTGGCCATGATTCTCGCCATGGCGCAACGCCTCGGCGGCGGCACGTGCGAATACCAGGCATTCCAGCAATGAGTTGCTGGCCATGCGATTGGCCCCGTGTAGCCCCGTGCGGGCAACCTCGCCGATCGCGTAGAGGTGGGCTATGTCGCTGGCGCCGTGGAGATCCGTCATGACACCGCCACAGCTGTAGTGTGCCGCCGGCACGACCGGGATCGACTCATGACGAATGTCGATGCCGCGGGCCCGGCAATGGGCGACGATGGTCGGAAAGTGATGTTCGATCGTCTGCGCAGGCAGATGAGTGACGTCCAGCGCAACATGTTGACCATGCGCACGTTGCATTTCTGCCTGAATCGCGCGTGCGACGATGTCTCGCGGCGCCAGTTCGCCGCGCTCGTCATAGTCCGGCATGAAGCGTCGCCCCTGCGCATTGCGCAGGATGCCACCTTCGCCGCGTACCGCTTCGCTGATCAGAAACGCCGGTCCGTCGGGATCGAAGAGGCAGGTGGGATGAAACTGCTGGAACTCCAGGTCGGCCAGGCGCGCACCCAGCGCGGCGGCCATGGCCATGCCCTCGCCGCATGCCGGGCTGGGGCTCGTGGTGTGCCGATAGAGACCGCTGGCGCCACCGGTGGCCAGCACGGTATCTCGCGCCGATAGGCGTTGAAGGCGGCCTTCGCTGTCGAGACTCGATGCCCCACAGCAGCCCTGGCTGTCGGCACGGAGTTCGATGACCTGCAGCTCGGTGACCAGGCGCACCCGTGGATGGGCAGCCGCCCGCGCGAGCAACGTGTCGATAACGACTCGTCCCGTGGCATCGGCTGCATGAATGATGCGCCGCGTGCCGTGGCCGCCTTCGCGGGTCAAGTGATAGGGGTAGGGGGCCTCGGGGGAGGGATCGCGTGTAAAGGGTACGCCCTGGCCGATCAACCACTCGATGGCGGCGGGACCATTCTCGATGGTAAAGCGAACGGCTCGCTCGTCACACAGACCATCGCCGGCGACCAGGGTATCCTGGACGTGCGCTTCAAGCGTATCGTGCGGTGCCAGAACGGCGGCGATGCCTCCCTGAGCCCAAGCACTCGCGCCGATTTCATCACGCCCCGGGCGCAGTAGCGTGACGCGGCGATGATCGGCGAGCTCCAGCGCCAGCGTCAGTCCGGCAACGCCTCCGCCGATGATCAGCACATCGTGTTCACTTTCGGTCATCACAGCGGCTGCCTTAAGAAGAGAAAATCCGACGGGCCGGTTTTATCTGCCCCAGGGAACCTGCATTTTGCCTGATCTTCCTCCCAAACCTCAATTACAAGCTAGCCTGATCAGCCACTTACCGGTTTCCCGGGATGCCTGAGCAGATGGCTGATCGCCTAGGAGTCTGTCGGGCTTGGCCGATCGTCACGAGAAGCACGGGTTTCGAGTCAAATTTATCGATCGATTGAGGCGAATAGCGCGCTATTTAACGAAATGGATCGATGGAATTGGCCGAAAGGCCGGGATTCGCAGTAGGTCAGTGTCAAGTCCGACGCGCTCCTAGCGCAAGACTGCTCTGAGTCAGGGTTCATCAACGATTAACGTGGCGCCGACGCGGGTGGGCCAGCACCTCTCGCAACATCATCAAGTCTTGCTCGGAGTCGGCCTCGATGAATCTGGCAAGCGTTTGAGCCGCCTCGTTGCGGATGCGGTCATGTATGTAATTATCGTAGGTGGTGACGAATGCCTTGCAATAGCGGCAGTGAAGCTCGTCGGTCGGCTTTGGGTCGCCTTTCCAAAAATTGCTTCCACTGCATTGCGGGCAATCGACCCTTCTTGAGCGATTAAGCATACGATGAGACCTCCTGTCTCGTTGCCGATGTGCGCAGCCTAGCAATGTCGGGTGACGTTTTTATTAATCCAAGTTGATGATTAGGCAAACAGAAGAACCTGTTACGATATGCTCCTTTGAACCAATCGATACCGAGTGGTTCATTGCGAATATCGATAAAGACGGCGAGCGGCCGATGGCTCGGGGCATGAATTCAACGTTCGGCATTGCGGATTGCGCAACGTGCGGCACGCGGATTGGGGGACGTATCTCTGCAGCCAAGTGAGACTAGGGAGGAGGTGCGGGGGGTATCGTCGCTGCGCGGCCAACCAAAACGCGACCAAGATTGGAGGTGCCGAGGGACAGAACGACATAACTCATTGATTTGGTGCCCGGAGCCGGGCTCGAACCGGCACGGTGTTACCACCGAGGGATTTTAAGTCCCTTGCGTCTACCAATTTCGCCATCCGGGCGTCGGGAAATCTAGACAGCTCACAGGCGGGATAAGGTGGAGGCTGGAGTCGGAATCGAACCGGCGTACACGGAGTTGCAGTCCGCTGCATAACCACTCTGCCATCCAGCCTCAAAAGGCGCTTCGCTTGTCGCTGGAGCCGAAACTTGACTCCTTGGTCGAAACGAATGCTGGAGCGGGAAACGAGATCGATCGGACCGGCGTTCCGGCTCGCGACCCTGTGTCTTGACTCCTTGGTCGAAACGAATGCTGGAGCGGGAAACGAGATCGATCGGACCGGCGTTCCGGCTCGCGACCCTGTGTCTTGACTCCTTGGTCGAAACGAATGCTGGAGCGGGAAACGAGATTCGAACTCGCGACCCTCGCCTTGGCAAGGCGATGCTCTACCACTGAGCTATTCCCGCTCGACTCGAGTGCGTATTATAAGGATAAGTGTGGCCATGTCAAACGCTTATCCTGATTTTATAGTGAGCGCGTGAGTTCCGGCCAGGCGGCACGCAGATACCGCAGCATCGACCATAGCGTCAAGATTGCGGCGAGGTAGAGCGTCATCATGCCGAGGTTGGCGACCCAGGTGCCCGGTGGTGTGCCGAGCAGCAACAGCAGGGCAACCATCTGTAGTGTCGTCTTGATCTTGCCGATCCATGACACCGCGACACTGGCGCGTTTGCCCATCTCGGCCATCCATTCGCGCAGCGCCGAAATAACGATCTCGCGGCCAATGATCACCAGTGCCGGCAAGGTCAGCAGTGCGGAATCGAAGCGCTCGACCAGCAGCGCCAGAGCGACGGCGACCATGACCTTGTCGGCAACCGGATCCAGGAAGGCGCCGAACGGGGTGCTCTGATCCCAGCGCCGGGCCAGATAGCCATCCAGCCAGTCGGTGATCGCGGCCAGTCCGAACAGCGCGGCGGTGAGTGGCAGACTCCAGGCGAAGGGCAGGTAGAACAGGATCACCAGCAGCGGAATGAAGACGAGGCGCGCCAAAGTCAGTAGGTTGGGTATATTCATTGCTGCCTGGGTCGTCCTTGCCGATGATCGAGAAGGCTCATTGTACCTGCCCGCTCGTGCCTCATCCATGCAGGGCCTGATGGATGGCCGTCGCCATGTTGACGCTGATGCCCGGTACGCGCGCGAGTTCTTCGCGGGTGGCGTGGCGCACCCCCTGCAAGCCGCCGAAAAAGCGCAGCAACTCGCGCCGACGCTTGGGCCCGACCCCGGGGATATCCTGCAGGGTCGAAGTGCGGCGCGCCTTGTCCCGGCGCTGGCGATGACCGGTAATGGCGAAGCGATGCGCTTCGTCGCGAACATGCTGGATCAGGTGCAGCGCCGGCGAGCCGCTATCCAGGTTCAGAGTATTGTCGACCGTTTCCAGGAACAGCGTTTCCAGGCCCGGCTTGCGCGTGGTGCCCTTGGCAACGCCGACAAGCTGCACGCCCACTATATCGAGCTCGGCGAAGACCTCACGCGCCATGTTCAGTTGGCCCTTGCCGCCATCCACCAGCAAGACATCGGGGCACTTGCCTTCGCCTTTCTGAAGGCGCTTGAAGCGCCGCTCCAATGCCTGCCGCATGGCGGCATAGTCGTCGCCTGCAGCCACGCCTTCGATATTGAAGCGTCGATAGTCCGATTTCATGGGGCCGTCGGGCCCGAAGACCACGCACGAGGCAACCGTTGCCTCGCCGTGACTGTGGCTGATATCGAAGCACTCGATACGCTGAGGGGGCGCATCCATGGCCAACGCTGCGCGCAAGGCCTCGAAGCGCCTGGAAAGCTGGCTACGATTGGCCATTTCGCTGGCCAGATGCTGCTCGGCGTTGGTGCGTGCCAGCTGCAGCCACTGGGCCCGGTGACCACGCACCTGATGGGCGACGCGCACCCGGCGCGCGGCGTGCTCGCTGAGCGCCGATTGCAGCAATTCGCTGTCGGGTAGCGCATGGCTGCCGAGCACCTCGCTGGGCACTTCGCGGCCCTGGCCCAGGTAATACTGGCTGATGAATTCGCCGAGCAGCTCGCCGCTAGCCAAATCGAGGCCGTTGTCCGGGGCATAGTTGCGTGCGCCGAGCACCCGCCCCTGGCGTACCGTCAGGACACTGATGCATAGCCCGCCGGGCCGCTCGGCCAGCGCGAAGGCATCCGCCTCGCCGCTGCCGGTGTCGACGATCTGACGCTCCTGCAGGCGACGCAGTTGCTGGATCTGATCGCGCAGGCGCGCGGCTTCCTCGAAATCGAGCGCCTGGCTGGCTGTTTCCATGGCCGCCGTCAGTTGTTCGGTGACCTGCTCGCTCTTGCCTTCGAGGCACAGGATTGCGTGGTCCAGATCGCGGCGGTAATCCGCCTGGTCTATGTAGTCGACGCAGGGGGCGCTGCAGCGATTGATCTGATACTGCAGGCAGGGCCGGGCGCGATGCGCGAACACGCTGTCCTCGCAATTGCGGATGCGAAAGATCTTCTGCATCAGGGCCAGGCTTTCGCGCACCGCGACGGAACTGGGGAACGGACCGAGATAGCGGCCATCGTTGCGCTTGTGGCGCACGCGCTTGAATTCCAGCGCCGGGTAGGGATGGCGCTCGCTGGCAAACACGTAAGGATACGACTTGTCGTCGCGCAGCAGGATGTTATAGGGCGGCCGCAGCTCCTTGATCAGGGTCTGCTCGAGCAGCAGCGCCTCGGTCTCGCTACGGGTGATCGTCACCTGCACGTCGGCGATACGTGACACCAGTGCCTGGGTCTTGGCATTGAGTGCGCCACGAAAATAGCTGGCCAGGCGGGCCTTGAGCCGCTTGGCCTTGCCGACGTAAAGCACGTTCTGATCCGCGTCGAGCATCCGATAGACGCCCGGCGCTTCGCTCACGGTCTTGAGAAAATGTTTGGCGTCGAAGCTCATGCCGGTTCACTTTCACCCATGAAAAGGTCGTTGGAAACGCTCTCGGGAAGGCGGATGGAGTAGCAGAATCGGCTCGATGAGAGCTCAGGCCGGGTTCTCGTAGCCATCGACCAGGCCGAAGCGCAGTCCCAGGTGGGTCAGTTCGACGTCGGACTGCACCCCCAGTTTCTCGAAGATGCGATAGCGGTAGGTATTCACAGTCTTGGGGCTCAAGAACAGGCTGTCCGAGATCTCGCTGACCTTGTGGCAATTGACGATCATCATCGCCACCTGCAATTCCCGACTGGATAGCTGGTTGAAGGGGTTGTCCTGGCTCTCGAGCTTGGACAGCACCAGACGCTGGGCGATCTCGGAGCTGATGAAGCGCTGCCCGGCATGCACCTGACGAATCGCATGTACCATCTCGTCGAGCTCGCTACCCTTGCTGATGAAACCGCTGGCTCCCGCGTCGAGCAGGCGCTGGGCGAAGGTATCCTCGAGATAGGCGGTCAGCACCAAGACCTTTATGTCGGACATGCCGCGGGTAATCTTGCGGGTCGCCTCGAGGCCGCCGATACCCGGCATGCGAATGTCCATGAGCACGATATCCGGCCGCACCTTGCGACACTGGCTGATGGCGGCTTCGCCATCGGCGGCTTCACCGACGACACGAAGTCCCTCTTCGGCATCCAGCATGCGTGCGATGCTGGTGCGAACCATGTGATGGTCGTCTGCGACTAGAACCCGGATCAAGAACGCTCCTGCTGTCAACGCGATGCCGGTCTTGGCGTGCCGGCTTGGATGGCAATCAGATTGCCTGTTTTCTAAGTTTACTGGCAACCACCGTATCGATGCCAGAGACAGCTCTTGACCTGACCCGCTTGACTCGAATAGCGCGCTTGCTTACTATGCGCGCCGTTGCTTGGCAATTGCATGTGCATTGCCAAGTGCACGGGGCCTTAGCTCAGATGGGAGAGCGCAACACTGGCAGTGTTGAGGTCACCGGTTCGATCCCGGTAGGCTCCACCAGAAAGTTTCCACGAATCAGCCGCTTGGGGCCATGCTCCAGGCGGCTTTTTCGTGCGCCGGGAAAAACTGGGAAAATTCCACATGGCTGGCGGGCTCATCCATTGTCGAGAAGGCTCGTCATTCCCCCGGCCGGTGTCGGCACGCTGGGCCGGCAAGTCAGCTGACAAAGGTTATCGAGACGCTGGCTGGCGTTGTCTAAGCTATTGTTAAAGTTCGTCGATGTTCAGCTTGTATTCGGCGGCTATGCTTGGGTTGGCTGATGATCACAGTGGTCATAGGGAAATACGCAGTCCAAGAAGGCCTCGTGCAACGTCAAAGGATGACTCATGAGCAATACAGCGAAGTCGAGCCGTGATCTCCGCGACTGCCTGATTCGTCGCTTGCGACAGGAATTCCCGGCACCGGCCGTGACAATGGATTCGCTGGCCCTCCAGTTGCAGCGTTTGATCGACGCCGGAGGCGACCGCCTGCCGCCACCCGGCGGCGGCAATACGCTGGAGCGTTGGCGGATGCTCGCCGACGTCGCGAGTCACGACCTGGGGCTGGTCAAGCTCTTCGAAGGGCATACCGACGCGCGGGCGATCATCGGCGAATGGAATGCGCAAGCTTGCCTGCCCGCGGGTGGGCGAATCGGCACGTGGGCTGCCGAGCCGCCGTTCGCGAAGGTGTCGATCGGCACGGACTCGTCAGCATCAAACGATCAAGCGCCGGTGCGTCTCGACGGTCGCAAGGCGTGGTGCTCGGGCGCGCCGATTCTCTCTCATGCCTTGATCACCGCCTGGCAGGGCGAGTATCAGCGGTTGGTGCTGGTCGAACTCGATCAACCGGGCGTGACGGTCAGTGACGAGGGTTGGGACGCGGTCGGCATGGCCGCCACCGCCAGCGTCGACGTGCTGTTCGACGGCGCCCGAGGCACGCTGATCGGCCCGCCCGAGGGTTATCTTCAGCGCTATGGCTTCTGGCACGGCGGCGCGGGCATCGCCGCGTGCTGGTTCGGCGGTGCCCGCCGGCTCGCCGAGAGCCTGCGGGCCAAGGCGTCGCGCAAGGACGATCCCCATCTCAATGCCCATCTGGGCGCCGCCGATGTGGCGCTGGCCAGCGCCGCCGCGCTGCTGCGCGAAAGCGCGGATTGGATCGACGCCAACCCGCGCCGCGACGCCTGGCTGGTGGCCGAGCGCACGCGGGCCAAGGTCGAGCAGGTCGTCGAGCAGGTCATCCACCACTGCGGACGCGGTCTGGGCGCCGGCCCGTACTGTCGTGACCCGGCGTTCGCGCGGATGGTCGCCGATCTGCCGGTCTATGTGCGCCAGAGTCACGCCGAGCATGATCTGGAAGGTATCGGCCGGCAGATCGCCTCCAGCGAAACCTCGCGCTGGGAGCTTTAACGCATGCAGCACGCCGACGATCGACGCATCGAAGGGGCGGGGACCCCGGAAGCCGACTGGATCGGCCTCGAGGCGCTGCCCGCCGTCGCGCCTGACGAGCTGATCGCCCAGGGGCAGCGGGCGGTCATCGTGGCGCCCCATCCCGACGACGAGATCCTGGCCTGCGGCGGGCTCATGCTGCGCTTGCTGGAAGCACGCCGCGCGGTGCTGCTGGTCGCCGTCACCGATGGCGCCGGCAGTCACCCCGGGTCGCGTCTCTGGCCGCCCGAGCGGCTGGCCCGCGAGCGCCCTCGCGAGAGTCGCGAAGCCTTGCAACGGTTGGGCGCGGGCGCCGTCAGCGTCCAGCGTCTGGGGCTGAGCGATACCCGGGTCGCCGCGCAGGCGCGCCGGCTTCAGGCGTGGCTCGAGGATTTCCTGCGTTCCGATGACGTGATCGTGACCACCTGGCGCGGCGACGGCCATCCGGATCACGAAGCCTGCGGGCGTGTCTGCGCGCAAGCGGCCCAGTCGATTGGCTGCGGCCTGCTCGAGACGCCGGTATGGGCCTGGCATTGGTCGTGGCCCGGCGATCCGCGCGTGCCCTGGCAGCGCGCGCGACGCACCGTGCTGACCCCCGACCAGCTGGCCGCCAAGTGCGCGGCGATCGAGGCCCACTCAAGCCAGCTCGGCGAGGACGCCTCGACCGGGCGGGGGCCGGTGTTGCCCGCGACGGCGCTGGCTCGGCTGCTGCGCCCGTTCGAGGTCGTCCTGCAATGAGTTTCGGGCCGGACGACTTCTCGGCGCTGTATGCGCGCGACGCCGACCCGTGGAACTACGAGACCTCCTGGTACGAAGCCCGCAAGCGTGCGCTGACGCTGACTGCCCTGACCCGGGAGCGTTACGCCCGGGCGTTCGAACCCGGTTGCTCGATCGGCGTGCTGACCGCTGAGCTGGCTGCGCGCTGCGATGAATTGCTGGCCTGGGATACCAGCGAAGCGGCGCTCGATGCCGCGCGTGGCAGGGTGGCTGCGGCGGGTCGGGATGCCGGTGCCGTGACGTTCGCCTCTGGCTGGGTGCCGGCCGCCTGGCCGGGCGGTCGCTTCGAGTTGATCGTGTTCAGCGAAATCGGCTATTTCCTGTCGCGTGCCGAGCTGCTCGAAGTGCGCGCGCTTATCGCCGCCTCGCTGGCGCCCGGCGGCGAGCTGCTGGCCTGCCATTGGCGCCACCCGATCCAGGGCGGCGAGCTGGATGGCGACGGCGTCCACCGGCTGCTGGAGGCGACACCGGGTTTGCAGCCGGTCGTATATCATCGCGAAGCCGATCTGGCGATCGATCTATGGTCGCGGGCAAGCGATTCGTTGGCCCAACGGGAGGGCTGTTATGACGGATAAGGAACTCGCCACATGATCGGCGTCGTGGTACCGGCACACAACGAGGAGGCGTATCTCGAGGGCTGTCTGGAGGCGCTGCTTCAAGCAATCGACCATCCGCGGCTGAGGGGCGAAACGGTCAACGTGGCGGTGGTGCTGGATACGTGCCACGACGGCTCGGCAGCGATCGCCCGACGCCACCCGGTGACCGTGCTCGAGGTCGCCGGTCCCAATGTCGGTATGGCGCGCCACGCCGGCGCTCAATGGTTGCTGGCGCGCGGTGCGCGCTGGTTGGCGTTTACCGATGCCGATAGCCGGGTCAGCGCCGACTGGTTGGCCTCGCAATGCAGCGTGGGTAGCGATGTGGTTTGCGGGGGCATCCGGCTGGCCGAGTGGGAGCGCTTGCCGGTGGCCTTGCGGCAGAACTATCTGGGTTACGATCACGGCGAGCAGCGAATCTACGGCGCCAATCTCGGCGTCTGCGCGCTGGCCTATCAGGCGGTCGGCGGCTTCAAGCCGCTGCGCTGCCACGAGGACGTGCAACTGGTGCGTGCCCTGGAAGCCGGCGGTTACCGGGTCGCCTGGGATCGCACGGCGCGGGTCACCACCAGCGCGCGGGAGGATGCCCGCGCGCCGGACGGCTTCGGCGCGCTGATCAAGGCGCTGAAGTGAGTCTCCTCGGTGCGATTGAGGCGCCGAGCGCTCAGTCGACCCGGCCGAGCATCAAAAATTCGAGCAGCGCCTTCTGGGCGTGCAGCCGGTTGCCGGCTTCCTGCCAGACCACCGCGCGCGGGTCGTCGAGCAGGGTGGCGCTGATCTCCTCGCCGCGGTGGGCCGGCAGGCAGTGCAGAAACAACACATCGGCGGCGGCCTTGTCGAGCATCGCCTCGTCGACCTGAAAGCCCCGGAAGGCCTGGGCGCGCTTGGCCTGTTCCTCTTCCTGGCCCATCGACGCCCAGACGTCGGTGGTCACCAGATTGGCGCCGACGACCGCCTGCTGCGGGTCGCGCATGATCGAGACGCGCTCGCCGGCGGCGGCGAGGATCGTCGCGTCGGGCTCATAGCCTTCCGGGCAACACACGCGCAGTTGAAAATCGAACTGGCGGGCCGCATTGATCCACGAGTGGCACATGTTGTTGCCGTCGCCGATCCACACCGCGGTCTTGCCGAGCACCGCGCCGCGGCATTCGCTCCAGGTCATGACGTCGGCGAGCAGCTGGCAGGGGTGATAGGCGTCGGTCAGGGCATTGATGACCGGCACGTCGCTGGCCGCAGCGAAGGCTTCCAGGTCGGCGTGGGCGAAGGTGCGGATCATTACCGCGTCGACCATCTCCGCTAGCACGCGTGCGGTATCGGCGATCGGCTCGCCGCGGCCCAGCTGGGTGTCGCGGGGCGAGAGAAACAGCGCATGGCCGCCGAACTGGGCCATCGCCGTCTCGAACGAGACCCGGGTGCGGGTCGAGGATTTCTCGAAGATCATCGCCAGCGTACGGTTGGGCAGTGGCGTATAGGTCGGCCCGTGGGTCTTGAGGCCATTCTTGATGGTGACCGCGCGACGAATCAGGTAACCGAGCTCGTCGGGGGTAAGGTCCAGCAGGGTCAGAAAGTGGCGTGTCGCCATGGCTAGCTCCTGTCATCGGCGGGCCGCGAACGAAAAGGGCGCCGCACCCTGATGAGTCGTTGCCCACCAGCGCTAGCGGCGCCCCGGCCTTGATGCCTTGCATCCTACGGCCGTGCGAAAGACGACCATCCTAGCCACAGGCCGGCAGCGGCGCAACGCGCGGGTGCGATCTTGGCGGGTCAGGGCTGCTTTCGCCTGGCGACCCGCGTAAAATGGCCAGCACGCCAACATTCACCGGTAACGCGGCATCGTCGACTTCTCGATGCCCCGGTAAGGAAGGTCCCATGACTACCACGCTAGACAACATCCAGCAGCAGATCGCCGAAAACCCGATCCTGATCTACATGAAGGGCACGCCGCAGTTGCCGCAGTGCGGCTTTTCGGCGCAGACCGTACAGGCGCTGATGGCCTGCGGCGAACGCTTCGCCTTCGTCAACGTGCTCGACAATCCCGATATCCGCGCCGAGCTGCCCAAGTACGCCAACTGGCCGACGTTCCCGCAATTGTGGGTCCATGGCGAATTGGTCGGCGGCTGCGACATCGTCGTCGAGATGTACCAGAACGGCGAGCTCGAGACGCTGATCAAGGATGCCGCCGCCAAGGCCGGCGCCGAGCAGGACGACAAGGCCTGATTCGATTCGCCGTCGATCTGGCCGCTAGCCGGGCCCGCGAGTCGCTGACTCGCGGGCCTTTTTCTTCAGAGGGATTCGCTGCGTGGCTTGAGCGGATTCGCTGTGCGAGCCGGGCTTTGTGAAGCTGCTTGCATGAGCCTGGCGGGATACCCTTGGATACGAAATTGCCGTACTCAAGTCGTTGAAATGCGCTTGCATGGCTACCACGCTGAGCCTTGGAATGGTCGAAACGATCGTTCACCCAAAGGGCATGATCAGGGAGGCTCCCTATGCAAGTACCATTGGAAATCACCTACAACCACATTTCCCGCTCCGGCTGGATCGACGAATACGTCAAAACCCGCGTCGAGAAGCTCGAACAGTTCAGCGACAACATCGTCTCCTGCCGATTCACCATCGAGCAGACCCAGAATCCGCACCGTACCGGCAACCCCTATCGTGCTCATGTGTCGGTTTCGTTGCCCTTCAAACGTGAACTGGTCGCCGAAAAGACCGATACGGTCACCGATATGCACGTTCAGCTGCGCCCGATCATCAAGCATGCCTTCGAGGCGATGGAAAAGCAGCTGAAAAAGGAGAGCGGCAAGCGCGAGGCCAAGAAGGTCAAGCACTCCGAGGGCGACGAGGTGGCGCCGCCGGTGGCTACCGTAATGCGCATGTTCGAGGAGGAGGGTTATGGTTTCCTCAAGAATCTCAGCGGTGAGGAAATCTATTTTCACCGCAACTCCGTGTTGCACAACGACTTCGACCGGCTGACCGTGGGCGCCCAGGTGCGTTTCGAGCCTGAAGCGGGCGAGAAGGGCCCCCAGGCCAGTACCGTTCAGGTCATCGACAAGCCCGGCGTGGCCGGTTCCCAGGATGCCCAGAACGATGTCAGCCAGCCGGCCGGCTGGGAGCGTCACTGAGGCCAGCAGGCAAGTCCGGCGAGCAGCAGGCTCGCCGGTTTCCGTTGACTACACGACCTCGCCATTCCCGCCGAGCCGCTTCCGGTACAGGGCAGTCAGCCTTCTTCCATCCCCTGTTCGCGCAGCGCCAGGTTCCAGCCGCCGAGATCCTTGAAGCGGTTGACGATGGCGCAGAACAGCTCGGCGGTGCGTTGGGTGTCGTAGCGTGCCGAGTGGGCCGCGGCATTGTCGAACTCGATCCCCGCTGCGCGGCAGGCGCGGGCGAGCACGGTCTGGCCATAGACGAGCCCCGAGAGCGACGCGGTATCAAAGCTCGAAAAGGGGTGGAAGGGGTTGCGCTTGATCCCGCAGCGGGCGATCGCGGCATTGAGGAAGCCGTGATCGAAGGCGGCGTTGTGGCCGACCAGTATCGCCCGGGTGCAGTTGTTGGCCTTGATCGCCTTGCGTACCGGGCGGAAGATCTCGCCCAGCGCCTGGGCCTCGCTCAAGGCGACGTTCTTGCGTAGCGGATTGTCGAGATCGATGCCGGTGAAATCCAGTGCCGCCTGGTCGATATTGGCGCCCGGGAAAGGCTCGACATGAAAGGCGTAGGTGTCTTCGGGCATCAGGTTACCCAGCGCGTCCATGCTCAGGGTGACGGCGGCGATTTCCAGAATGGCATCGCCCTGGGCGTTGAAACCGCCGGTTTCCAGGTCGACCACCACCGGCATAAAGCTGCGGAAACGCTGTGCCATCAGCCCTGGGGCGTTCGCTTCGGTCATGCCTCTCTCCCGTCCTGAGTCGCTCCTTCGCGGTCGCCCCGCGCACAATGGCCGAGAGTCTAGCATCTCGCTTGCAGGGCGTCCCCACCGTGGCGGTATTCGCCGCCCGGCCTGGGCGCTATAATCGGTCGATCGCAAAGCCGCGGTGGAGACGCCATTCACCGGCGTCATCGCCCATGTCATGAGTCACAAGGAGCCCCCGATGTCCGATGTCAAAAAGGTAGTCCTCGCCTATTCCGGCGGTCTGGATACCTCGGTGATCGTCAAATGGCTGCAGGAAACCTACGACTGCGAGGTGGTGACCTTCACCGCCGACATCGGCCAGGGCGAGGAAGTCGAGCCGGCGCGCAGCAAGGCCCAGGCGCTGGGCGTCAAGGAGATCCACATCGAGGATCTGCGCGAGGAGTTCGTGCGCGATTACGTCTATCCGATGTTCCGCGCCAACACCCTCTACGAAGGCGAGTACCTGCTGGGTACCTCGATCGCCCGGCCGCTGATCGCCAGGCGGCTGATCGAGATCGCCAATGCCACCGGCGCCGACGCGATCTCCCACGGCGCCACCGGCAAGGGCAACGACCAGGTGCGCTTCGAGCTCGGCGCCTACGCGCTCAAGCCGGGTGTCAAGGTCATCGCGCCGTGGCGCGAGTGGGACCTGACCTCGCGCGAGAAGCTGATGAACTACTGCGAGCAGCACCAGATCCCAGTCGACTTCTCCAAGAGCAAGAAGACGTCGCCGTATTCGATGGACGCCAACCTGCTGCACATCTCCTACGAGGGCGGCATCCTCGAGGATCCCTGGGCCGAGGCCGAAGAGGACATGTGGCGCTGGAGCGTCGCACCCGAGGCCGCGCCGGACACGCCCACCTACATCGAGCTGAGCTTCGAGCAGGGCGACATCGTCGCCATCGACGGCGAGCGCCTGGCGCCCCACGACGTGCTCTCCAGGCTCAACAAGCTGGGTGGCGACAACGGCATCGGCCGCCTCGACATCGTCGAGAACCGCTACGTGGGCATGAAGTCGCGCGGCTGCTACGAAACGCCGGGGGGCACCATCATGCTGCGCGCCCATCGCGCCATCGAATCGATCACGCTCGATCGCGAAGCGGCGCACCTCAAGGACGAGCTGATGCCCAAGTATGCCGAGGTGATCTACAACGGCTACTGGTGGAGCCCGGAACGCAAGATGCTGCAGGCGGCGATCGACGAGACCCAGACCTACGTCAACGGCGTGGTGCGCGTGAAGCTCTACAAGGGCAGTGCGACCGTGGTCGGGCGCAAATCCGACGAGTCGCTGTTCGATGAGTCCATCGCCACGTTCGAGGATGACGCCGGCGCCTATAATCAGAAGGATGCCGAAGGCTTCATCAAGCTCAATGCGCTGCGCCTGCGGATCGCCGCCGGCAAGGGCCGCCAGGCCGATTAAAAGGCGGCCGGCCGGACCGGGTGTCCAGGCCGGCCACGTCCTGCAAGGAGGAAGGCATGCTCAAACGGCTTATCGGCGGTCTGTTTCGGACCGGCGACGTCAACGACGAAGAGATCCCCGCGACCGACCATCGCGGCTACCTGATCACTCCGGACCCACAGGACGCCGGCGGTCAGTATCGAGTCAGCGGCTGGATCCGCAAGCCGGTCGAGGGCGGCGAGACGCTCGAGCATCGCTTCGAGCGCTCGGACGTGGTCGCCTCCCGCGAGGCCTGCGTGGAACTGACCCTGAACAAGGCCCGGCGATTCATCGACGACCTGGGCGACGAGATCTTCAAGACGCGCTGAAGCCGACAGCCGGCTCGGACGCGGCCGGCATGACGCCACGGCACCTCACCGGGTGCCGTTTTTTATGCGCTCGCGGAGGGCCGCCTATCGCCGTGATTGGCTTCGGCGCGGGGCGAGGGTCACACTGGTGGCCGACTTCAGGAGGTTGGGCATGATTGGCGTTCATCATCTGGAAAATTCGCGCTCGCAGCGCGTGCTGTGGCTGCTCGAAGAGCTGGAACTCGACTACGAGATCGTCGGCTATCGTCGCGATCCGCAAACGATGCTGGCGCCGGACTCGCTCAAACAGGTTCATCCGTTGGGCAAGTCGCCGGTGCTCGTCGATGACCAGGTCAGCGTCGCCGAATCCGGCGCGATCATCGATTATCTGATCGAGGCCTACGATCATCAGCGCCGACTGGTGCCGCCGGCCGGCAGCGCCGAGTACCGCCATTACCGCTATTGGTTGCATTACGCCGAAGGCTCGGCGATGCCCCTGCTGGTGATGTCGCTGGTGTTCACCCGGCTCGGCAAGCCGCCGGTGCCGGCGCTGATGCGCCCCTTCGGGCGGGCGCTGGCCAACGGCGTCAAGGCGAAATATCTCGAACCGCAGATGCGTCGTCATCTGGATTTCTGGGAAAGCCAACTGGCGGCCTCGCGCTGGTTCGCCGGCGAGCAGTTCACCGCGGCGGACATCCAGATGAGCTTTCCGCTGCTGGCGCGCGAGGCCCGTGGCGGGCTGGGCGAGCGTCCGAATCTCCTGGCCTGCCTGGCGCGCATGCGCGAGCGCCCCGCCTACCAGCGGGCCATCGAGAAGGGTGGCGAGTTCTCGATGTAACCCACTGCATGGCGCCGGTGCGACTAGGCGATATCGAGCTTGTCCGGGAACTCGCAGAGATCCTCGATCACGCAGCTGCCGCAGCGCGGCTTGCGCGCTACGCAGGTGTAGCGGCCGTGCAGGATCAGCCAATGGTGGGCGTCGCGGCGAAACTCCCGGGGCACGTGGCGCAGCAGTTTCTGCTCGACTTCGACGACGTTCTTGCCGGTGGCGATGCGGGTGCGGTTGGAGACTCGAAAGATATGCGTGTCCACGGCGATGGTCGGCTGACCGAAGGCGGTGTTGAGGATCACGTTGGCGGTCTTGCGGCCCACGCCGGGCAGCGCCTCGAGGGCCTCACGGGTCTGCGGTACCTCGCCGCCGTGTCGTTCGACCAGCATCCGGCAGGTCTTCATCAGATTCTCGGCCTTGGTGTTGTACAGGCCGATGGTCCTGATGTGTTCCTTGAGGCCGTCGAGGCCCAGAGCGAGGATCGCCTGCGGGGTGTTGGCGACCGGGAACAGCCGCGCGCAGGCCTTGTTGACGCCGACATCGGTGGCCTGGGCCGACAGCAGCACCGCGGTCAGCAATTCGAACGGCGTCGTCCAGTTGAGTTCGGTGGTCGGCTCGGGAGTGTGTTCGCGCAGGCGGGCGAAGATCTCGTGGCGTTTCTGAGCGTTCATGACATTCCGAATACCTGCCGGCGGGTCGAGGCCGCTCGGTCAGCGGGTCAATGGTTTTGCCGCGCGGCGTCGCGCATCGCCTGGGCCTGGGCGATCTGGGCCTGGGCAGCGGCGATGGCCGCCGTATCGTGCTGGCGCTGGGCATGGGCGAGTTGCGCCCGTGCCCGACGCAGTGCCTGTTCGGCGGCGTTTTCCGCCAGCCGCTGGCGGTTGGCGTGGGCGGCCGGCGGTGTCTGGCCCTCGAGCTGGCGGGCGATCATGTCGAGCCGCGTTCGCTGCTCGGCGATGCGCGCATCGAGTTCGCGGCGCTCGGCATCGCTCGCGGCCCCTATATTGGCCCCGGCCCTTTGACGCTTGCGCTCCAGGCGCTTGAGCGTCACCGAGAGCGTCGCCCGGGAGGCCTTGAGCGTGGCCGGATCGGCGGGCGGAGCGGACTCCACAGGCGCTGATTGACGAGCCGTTGCCTGGCGCCGCTCGCGGCGTTGCCGGCGCTCCTCGGCCTGGCGCTGCAAGCGGGCCTGGCGCGCCTCGAAGCGCTGGCGTCCGAGTGTTGCGCGGCGGGCGAGGAAGCCATCCCGGTCGGCCGACGTCAACGCCATCTGCCAGTCCGGGTGGGGCACGATGTCGATGCAATCCACCGGGCAGGGCGCGATGCACAGCTCGCAGCCGGTGCATTCGCCGGCGAGCACGGTGTGCATCTGCTTGGCCGCACCCAGGATGGCGTCGACCGGGCAGGCCTGAATGCACTTGGTGCAACCGATGCATTCGTCCTCGCGGATCACCGCGAGCTGCGGCGATTCGGCCGGCTGCGCCAGCGGCTCGGCCGGCCGATCGGTGAGCTCGGCCAGTCGCGCCACGGTGCGCTCGCCGCCCGGCGGGCAGCGATTGATCGCGTCGCCGGCGGCGATCGCCTCGGCATACGGGCGGCAGCCGGGATGGCCGCACTTGCCGCACTGCGTCTGCGGCAATTCGGCGTCGATGGCCTCGATCAGCGTGACGCTCATGGCTTGCACCTGCATGGAATCGCTTGCCGGCATTGACTCAAGTAACGCGCTGGCCGGGCTCGGCGCCGCTGTGCGGCTCCAGCAGATAGATGCCCCCGTCCTGGCCAGAAGCGCCACCGGCGGCCAGCACCATGCCCTCGGAGACGCCGAAGCGCATCTTGCGCGGGGCGAGGTTGGCGACCATCACCGTCAGGTGACCTTCCAGCGCTTCCGGGGCGTAGGCCGAGCGGATGCCGGAGAACACCGTGCGCGTCTCGCCGCCGAGATCCAGGGTCAGCTTGAGCAGCTTGTCGGCGCCCTCGACGTATTCCGCCTTGGCGATGCGCACGATGCGCAGGTCGACCTTGGCGAAGTCGTCGAAGGCGATTTCCGCGGCGATGGGGTCGTCGGCGAGCGGGCCCTTGGGGGTTTCCTTCAACTTCTTCTCCACGGCGAGATCCTCCTTGGAGGCTTCGATCATGGCGTCGATCCGGTCGCTCTCGATACGCGTCATCAACGGCTTGAACTTCTCGATGCCGTGGCCTTCGAGCACGGCATGGCGGCTCTCCCAGTCCAGGCTGTCGAGATTCAGGAAGTCGCGGGCCTGCTCGGCCATGGCCGGCACCACCGGGGCCAGGTAGACCATCAACTGGCGGAACAGGTTGATGCCCACCGAGCAGATGTCCAGGACTTCCTGCTCGCGGCCCTCCTGCTTGGCCAGCACCCAGGGCTCGGCCTCGGCGATGTAGGCGTTGGCCTCGTCGGCGAGCTCCATGATCCGGCGCATCGCGCGGGCGAACTCGCGCGCCTCGTATTCCTCGGCGATCGCCTCGCCGGCATCGACGGCGCGCTGCACGAGCTCCGGCCGGCCGACACGCTCGGCGAGCTTGCCGTCGCCGAGCTTCTTGACGAAGCCGGCGCAGCGGCTGGCGATGTTGACCACCTTGCCGACCAGATCGGCGTTGACCCGATAGGCGAAGTCCTCGAGGTTGAGATCGAGATCGTCGACCCCGGCGGTCAGCTTGGCGGCGAAGTAGTAGCGCAGGTACTCGGGGTTCAGGTACTCGGCGTAGGTCTCGGCCTTGATGAAGGTGCCGCGTGACTTGGACATCTTGGCGCCATTGACGGTGACGAAGCCGTGGCAGTTGACGCCACTCGGCGTGCGCAGCCCGGCGCCTTCGAGCATCGCCGGCCAGAACAGCGCGTGGAAGTAGACGATGTCCTTGCCGATGAAGTGATAGACCTCGGCCTCGGAGTCGTTCCTCCAGTAGCTGTCGAAGTCGATGCCTTCGCGGTCGCAGAGATTCTGAAAGCTCGCCAGGTAGCCGATCGGCGCGTCCAGCCAGACGTAGAAGTACTTGCCCGGGGCGTCGGGAATCTCGAAGCCGAAGTAGGGCGCATCGCGGGAAATGTCCCACTCGTTGAGGCCGGCTTCGAACCACTCCTGCAATTTATTGGCGATCTGCGGCTGCACGTGACCGGGGTGAACCCAGCTCTTCAGGAACTCGGCGAAATCGGGCAGCTTGAAGAAGTAGTGAGTGGAGCTACGCACCTCCGGTGTGGCACCGGAGATCGCCGACACCGGGTTGATCAGCTCGGCCGGGGTATAGGTCGCGCCGCATGCCTCGCAGTTGTCGCCGTACTGATCCGGCGTCTTGCACTTGGGGCAGGTGCCCTTGATGAAGCGATCGGCGAGGAACAGCCCCTTGACCGGGTCGTACATCTGCTCGATGTCGCGGGTCGAGATATGCCCGGCGTCGCGCAGCGCGGTATAGATGCGCTCGCTGTGCAGGCGATTCTCTTCCGAATGCGTCGAATGATAGTTGTCGAAGGCCACGCCGAAGCGCGCGAAATCCGCCTGATGCTCCTGCGAGACGCGTTCGATCAGCTGCTCCGAGGTGATGCCTTCCTGCTCGGCGCGCAGCATGATCGCGGTGCCGTGGGCATCGTCGGCGCACACGTAGTGGCAGTCGTGGCCGCGGCTCTTCTGGAAACGCACCCAGATATCGGTCTGGATGTATTCCAGCAGGTGGCCCAGATGGATCGAGCCGTTGGCATAGGGCAGGGCGCTGGTGACCAGAATCTTGCGCTTGGCGTTGGCGGTAGTGGGCATGGCGGCTCTAGTAGCGGTCATCGGAAACGGAGAAAAGGGCGTCGGCCAGGACTCGGGCACGAGCCAGGACGAAAGGGCGATTGTAGCCCGGCTGGCGGTCGGGTGCATCCGTGGGACAGGCGCAAGCCTGCCCCACGAAGCGATCAACTCAAGCGCTGCATATAGTCCACGTAGCCGAAGGTCTTGACCGTACGCACCGCGCGGCTCGTCTCGTCGACCCGGCAGATCGACGGCAGGCGAATGCCGTTGAAGGTGGTGGTCTTGACCATGGTGTAGTGGGCCATGTCGGTGAACATCAGCCGGTCGCCGATGGCGAGTGGCGCATCGAACGAGTAGTCGCCGATCACGTCGCCGGCCAGGCAGGTGGTGCCGCCCAGGCGGTAGGTGTGGGCCTTTTCATTCGGCTTGCCGCCACCGATGATCTCGGGCCGGTAGGGCATCTCCAGCACGTCCGGCATGTGCGCGGTGGCCGAGGTATCGAGGATGGCGTTGGGCACCTCGTCGTCGACGATGTCCAGCACGCTGCACACCAGGAAGCCGGTGTTCAGGGCGATCGCCTCGCCCGGCTCCAGGTAGACTTCGAGGTGCGGATGGCGGGCCTTGAAATCGCGGATTATCCGCACCAGCCGCGCCACGTCGTAGTCGGCGCGGGTAATGTGATGGCCGCCGCCGAAATTGACCCAGCGCATGGCCGGGAGAAACTGACCGAACCGAGCCTCGAAGGCGTTCAGCGTCGCCTCGAGGGCGTCGCTGTTCTGCTCGCACAGCGCATGGAAGTGCAGCCCCTCCAGGCCGTCGAGATCCTCCGGCTTCAGGTTCGCGGCCCGGGTGCCGAGCCGCGAGCCCGGCGCGCAAGGGTCGTAGAGGGCGACTTCGCCGGTGGAGTGCTCGGGATTGACCCGCAAGCCGCAGGAAATCCGGCGCGGCGCCGCCGCGACCGTGTCGCGAAAGCGCCGCCACTGGCCCGGCGAGTTGAAGCTCAGGTGATCGGCGTAGCGCAGCACCACGTCCATCTCCGGCGCGGTGAACGCCGGCGAGTAGACGTGGACCTCGCCGCCGAAGGTCTCGGCACCGAGGCGCGCTTCATCCTGGCCGCTGGAGGTCGTGCCCACCAGGTACTGGCTCACCAGCGGGAAAGTGTCCCACATGGCGAAGCCCTTCAGCGCCAGCAGGATCTTCGCCCCGCTGGCCTCCTGAACTTCGCCCAGCCGCTCGAGATTGCGACGCAGCAGGGCGTCGTCGACCACATAGGCCGGCGATGGGCAGGCCCCAATGTCAAAGGGGTAAGCGTCGAACGGGTAGCTCGCTTGCGCCATCACGAATCGGCCAGCGGATCGTCGTCGGGGTCGAGCTCGACCATCTGCCACGGCAGGCCCATGTCGCCGATGCGCTCCATGAACGGATCGGGATCGAGCTGCTCGACGTTGTAGACGCCGTCGCCCTTCCAGATCCCTTCCAGCATCAACATCGCGCCGGTCACCGCGGGCACGCCGGTGGTGTAGGAGATCGCCTGGGACTTGACCTCCCGGTAGCTCGCCTGGTGATCGCTGATGTTGTAGATGTACACCTTGCGACGCTTGCCGTCCTTGATGCCGTCGAGGATCACGCCGATGTTGGTCTTGCCCTTGGTGCGCGGACCCAGCGAGGCCGGATCGGGCAATACCGCCTTGAGGAACTGCAGCGGCGAGATCTGGCAGCCGTTGACGTTAATCGGCTCGATGCGGGTCATGCCGACGTTCTCGAGCACCTTGAGGTGGGTGATGTACTTCTCGGAGAAGGTCATCCAGAAGCGAATGCGCTCGATGCCCTTGATGTTCTGGGCTAGCGATTCGAGCTCCTCGTGATAGAGCAGGTAGATATCCTTCTCGCCGATACCGTCGAAATCGAATTTGCGCTTCTCGGCCAGCGGCGCGGTCTCCTTCCACTCGCCCTTTTCCCAGTAGCGGCCATTCGCGGTGATCTCGCGAATGTTGATCTCCGGGTTGAAGTTGGTGGCGAACGGATAACCATGATCGCCACCGTTGGCATCGAGGATGTCGATGCGCTGGATCTCGTCGAACAGGTTCTTCTGGCCGTAGGCGCAGTAGATGTTGGTCATGCCCGGGTCGAAGCCGCAGCCCAGCGTGGCCATGTTGCCGGCCTTGGCGAAGCGCTCCTGAAATGCCCACTGCTCCTTGTACTCGAACTTGGCCTCGTCCGGATGCTCGTAGTTGGCGGTATCCAGATAGGGCACGCCGGTGCGCAGGCAGGCCTCCATGATGGTCAGGTCCTGGTAGGGCAGGGCCACGTGGATCAGGACGTCCGGCTTGAACGACTCGATCAGCGCGACCAGCGCCTCGACGTCATCGGCGTCGACCTGGGCGGTCTGGATGGGGCGGTCCAACTGGTCCGCAATCGCCCTGCACTTCGCTTCGTTGCGACTGGCCAGACAGATTTCGTGGAACACCTCGGGGTGCTGCGCGCACTTGTGCGTGACCACACCGCCGACGCCGCCGGCGCCAATAATCAAGGCTTTACTCATGCGTTCGCCTCCAGATCGGAAATTCAACGGGGGTCGAATCGCGGGGCGCAATACCCGCCTACCGCGACCCGATGCCATCCTGGCCATGGCCACGCCCGGCCACCTGGCAAGAGGGGGCCGATAATCGCCCCGACGGCGGCGGGGCTCAAGTATTTTTCACCAAAAATGGCGAAATCCGAACGCTGCGTGACGCGTTCAACCCTATCACGCCTACCGCCGTGTCTTGAGAGGACTGATCTGAATGCCGGGATCAGGCGGACTGCGGTTCGAGCACCTGTTTATGCAGCGCCGTGCCGGCCGAATCCATCAGCGTCACCGTCAGGGCGTCGCTTTCGCCGTCCAGGTCGACCTGGCCGAAGAACTGGTAGCCCGCGGAGGGCGGCAGGTTCGATTGTCCCTCGGGCGGCGCCTTCTGGAAGACCACTTGCGGGCCGAAGGTGGCGTCGAGCTCGCCCGGGCCGAAGGTGCCGGCATGCAGCGGGCCGCTGACGAATTCCCAGAACGGCGCGAACTCCTTGAAACTGGCGCGTTCCGGCGAATAGTGATGGGCGGCGGTGTAGTGGACGTCGGCGGTCAGCCAGACCACGTTGCGGATGCGCTCGTCGCGGATCGCCTTCAACAGCCCGGCGATTTCCCGCTCGCGGCCCAGCGGCTCGCCGGGTTCGTCGTTGGCCACCGCCTCGAAATCGTCGCCATCGCGCACCACCAGGCCGATCGGCATGTCGGAGGCGATGATCTTCCAGGTGGCCGTGGATTGGCGAAGCGCGCCCAGCAGCCAGTCGATCTGGCGTTGGCCCAGGAAAGAGGGTGTCTCGCCACCCGCCTGGCGGTTGCGGCTGTTGGCGTTGCGGAAGGTGCGCATGTCCAGCATGAACACCTCGAGCCCCGGGCCGTAGGCGAAATTGCGATAGATCCGCCCCGGCGCGTCGGGCATCTGCCGCAACGGCATGGCCTCGAGGAAGGCGCGGCGTGAGCGCGCCGCAAGCAGCGAGACGTTCTTCTCGCGATAGCGGTCGTCCTCGAGCAGCTCGCCGGGATACCAGTTGTTGGTCGTCTCGTGATCGTCCCACTGGACCAGCATCGGCACTTCCGCGTTGAAGCGCCGCAGGTTGGCATCCTCGAGATTGTAGGCATGCTGGCCTCGGAACTCGTCGAGGGTCTCGGCCACCTTGCGCTTGGCCGGCGTCACCCGATTGCGCCATACCTCGCCATTGGGCAGTTCGACGCGCGCCTCGAGAGGGCCGTCGGCATAGACCGTGTCCCCGGAATGGATGAAGAAATCCGGCCGCTGCCGGCGCATGGTCTCGTAGATGCTCATGCCGCCGCGCGACTCGTCGATGCCCCAGCCCTGGCCGACGGTATCGCCGGACCACACGAAGCGCACGTCGCGGCGGGTCGTCGGCGGCAGGCGCAGCCGGCCGACGACCGGCTCGCTGACGGCCCGGTGATCGTCCAGCGCGGCGAAGCGAATGCGATAATGAAGCTCGTCCAGCGAGCTCAACCCGGTGGCGTCCAGCTTGGCGGTCAGCCCCGTCTCGGGTAGCGTCTCGGGGCCGCGCAGCAGACGGGCACCGCGAAACTCGGGATTGTCGGCGACCTCGACCAGCATCCGGGCGGGACGATCGACGCTCGACCACAGCATCGCGCGATTCGTGAGCATGTCACCGCTCATTACTCCGGACGTGATGAGCGGCCGGCGGCCCTCGGCCAGCACGATCGCCGGTGCCGCCGCCAGGGCGCCCAAGGTGACGCTGCCCTGAAGTCCCAGCTTCAACAGATCCCTGCGTGAATACGTCATGACGCCCTCCGGTTAGCCTGATCAAGTTGCAGTCATCCTGCCGGGTTAAGGTGACATTCGTTTGCCAGGCCGATGGCAGGTCAATGACGGACGTATTACCGCTTATAATGGGCGGCTTGGATTGTTCGTTCACAGGGCCGGCCGAAGCAATGTTGCCGGTCTCCTTATCGCCACCCTATCGAGAGAGCCCGAGATGCCGCAGGGCTTCGTCCTGACCCGCCACTGGCGGGATACCGCGGACGGCAGCGAAGTGCGCCTGTGGCTGGCCACCGATGCCGGCCCTTGCCACGTCCGCCTGCCGTTGCAGACCTCGGTGGCGTTCGCCCCCGCCGAGTTCCGCACGCGTAT
Source organism: Halomonas sp. IOP_31 (assembly GCF_021151495.1). Lineage (NCBI taxonomy): Bacteria > Pseudomonadati > Pseudomonadota > Gammaproteobacteria > Oceanospirillales > Halomonadaceae > Halomonas > Halomonas sp. IOP_31. The sequence continues at coordinate 134,750 of NZ_JAIRBP010000005.1, forward strand.
CGAACGGCTGGTTGGCGACGAGCCGGGTGTCGAGCTTCGTCCGCTCGAGCTCTGCGATTTCCGCCATCGGCCGGTGCTGGGGCTGTACTGCCGCCAGCATCGTCACTTGCTGAACCTGGAGCGACGCCTGGCCGATGCGGGCATCGAGATCTTCGAGGCCGAGGTTCGCCCGCCGGAGCGCTACCTGATGGAGCGCTTCATTACCGCGCCGGTGGAATTTTGGTTCTTCGCAGATCAGCGTGAAACAGGCAGGGTTTGCGGTGAAGGCAGGATAGAAAAACGGCGGTAAATCCGTATATGCTGATGTTCACCACAAACGTCTGCCTACGGATACCGCCGTTA